>JAUPLE010000671.1 GCA_030837085.1 Acidobacteriota bacterium
TTCTTCAAAATACCCTAACTTAAGAGGAATTTTCACATTTTCCAGGGTGGGGTTCAATCAAACCAGGGACAAAGCCATCGTCTACCAACACTGGTATGACGGAGGTAGAGCAAACTTCGATCATATTATTCTTCTCTATAAGGTAAACGGCGTTTGGGCTCTCAAAAAAGCAATTTCATTGTCGTTATCGTAAAAAATGATAAGCAGAATTATAAAAGCATTTGTTAAAGTTTGCAAAGGTTTGTTGATAGTGGTTTTTGTATTTCATATTTGCGTCCTTCCTGAATGCTCGCCGAATCAGATTGCCCTGGAACTGATAAACCGGTTAGATAGTTCTTTTAATGTGAGAAAAAAAGAAAATGCACTTGATGAATTGGATATGATAGGAACGCCTGCCCTTGAGACCCTGTTTTATGCGTTGAAACATAAAAATAGGAATATTAGAAAGGAAATTCCACGGGTATTGGCATGGATAAGAGACCCCTCGGTCATAAACCCGTTAATAGATGCCTTGCATGATAACGATTTTCAAGTAGCATTAGCGACTGAAAACGCATTGGAGATGTTGGCAGGGAATGCAATCGAACCGTTAATACCTCTCCTGGAAAATAGTGACGACTCAATAAAGATAAGAGCCCTTCATGTATTAGGAGAAATAGCATTACGCGTATCTAATGATAGTATATATAGAAGTGATATAAGATTAGAAGAGAGAAACAAATTGCGCCGTGCTGTCCCCCCTTTAATTGCTCTCCTGGGAAGCCAAAACCCGGCTGTCAAATTGAATACACTCAGGATGCTTCGATTAATAAAAGACCCCAGACCTGTTGACGCGATTATCCCCCTACTGGAAGACAGGAATTATGACGTGCGAATCCAGGCTATCAGGACATTGGGTGCATTAGAAGAATACCCGGCGGTTGAGCGGCTTATTGAAACACTGAGAGACGAAGATTGTCAGGTAAGAATTGAATCTGCCACTTCACTTGGAGAGATAAGAAATAAACAAGCGGCGTTGCCTTTGATCGAATGCCTGGAGGATAGGGATTGGAGAGTACGGTATCGGGCTATTATCTCCCTGGGAATGCTAAAAGATAAACGGGCCATCGCTCCATTGGTCAACTTGTTCAAAAATGAAACTGACCCTGTTATCAAAAGGGTTATCATGTACAGCCTGGGGGATATCGCCGATGATGCATATACTATTGATTTTATATCCAAAGTGCTTAGTGATAAGGACAACTTTATTCAACGGAATGCCGTTTGCGCCCTGGGAAAGATTGGGAAACCCGCGGTAAAAACCTTGCTAATGGCTTTAAAAAGACACGATAACAAAACGAAGGCTATTCACGGTGAAATAATAAGGGCTCTCACAGCTATTGGGGATAAACAGGCATTTAAACCTATCATCGATGTCCTCAAAGACACCGATCATGAGATACGCTCGGAAGCGGTAAGCGCACTGGGTAAATTCAACGATAAACGAGCCTATGAACCTCTACTCAATGCTTTACAGGATGAAGATAATTGGGTTCGGAAGAAAGCCCTGAGTATACTTGCTGAGGTAAATGATTACCGGGCTATTGGAGCAATTAAAAAGATTGCCGAGGCCGATCCTGCTTCAAATGTGCGGAAAACAGCCCAGCAGGCACTGCAAGACATAAAAAAGAATTCCTCTAAAATAGAGGAACGTTTCAGCAATGGCAAACTAAAAACTGAAATTTTATATCGACGTTTTTGGGACCAGGAAACAGTGCTAAAACGAAGCCATTATAATGAACAAGAGCAATTGATTAAAATTGAAGATTTAGTGAATCATATAGAAACAAGGTTTGCATATTTTAAAAAGAGGTGTCTCAAAATGCAAGCGGAATATACCAGGGGGCAACTCAATGGAAAATTGATCGAATGGGACACGAAAGGTAATATTATAAAAGAGGAAATATGGGAAAAGGGGAAATTGGTCAAGACAATAAAATAGCCATTCCCTTTGTCTAAAAAGAACTCCAACCTGGCCTCGAGGTAATGATTTTTGGTATTTACAGAAGGTAAGAATTGTGGTATATTTGGATTATCCTATGAAAAACCAAAGTTTTCACCGATCTCTGGCGTTAGAAGTTAAATTGAAAAATCTTGAAGACGTTAGTGAGGAGCGTGAAATGATAGGCAGTATCTCTCTTGATCGGCAGTCGGCAAAACCAGCCGAAGCCCTTACCAATCAAATCAGTTATCAATATGGAGGCAAAGAATGAAAGTAATGAAGTGGCTTGTTATCATTAGCCTGGCAGCCGGATTTTTCCAGTTGCCTTTGTACCCGAAAATTTCCAGCCGCGTCCAGGGCAAAGTAATCGACAAGGATACCAAACAGCCCATCCAGGGCGCAAAAGTCCAATTGATTTATTTGTGGGCAAGAACTTTTCAAAGGGTTATGGATCCCGACCAAGAAACCTTTACCGACAAAGACGGTAAATTCAAGTTTGATGTCAGGTCGTATATAAAACATTCTGCATTTTATTTGCAGTGCGAAAAAACCGGATACATTTCTCTGATCCCCTCCTTTTATTTCGAGTATCGAAAGGATGAAAAATTCCGTGAGGTAGCCGGTGTTTTTAGGCTGCAGGAAGGCCAAATAAAGCATTTTGCCATAGAACTGGAAAAAGGGGGCGGGCTCAAAGGGACCATCTACAAGAAGGAGGCCTCGGGGATATCACCTTTCAGTTATCTTGGGGGGTATCTAAAAAGAAGAACCAATCCTGATTCAAATCTTCTACAGGATGATGAATACGGGTATTATATTGCATCGATAAATACCGATAAAAATGGAAATTTTGAGATCACTGGCATCGAACCTTATGATGACTATTCGATAAAATTTGTGCTGACTGAGCATCCCTTTGAAGTTATTCAACATGTGAAGATCGAAAAAAATATTATCGAAAATATCGAATATGTAATCGATTTAACCGATCAAACCGGTATTGAAGGAATTATCAAAATAGGTCAGGATATAGCTGAGAAAGGTGAAGTATGGATTCGAAACATATCGAAATCGTCTCTTGATCAAGCTGATATATGCAATAGCGACATATCTAAGGATGGCAGATATTCATGCAAAGGTGTAAATCCCGGGACATACCGGGTGTATGTTATTGCATTTAACTCAGTTAAATCCGAAAAAGAGTTTATAGTTGAAATCGTAGAAGGTACTACAAAAGTGTTTAACATAATTTTGTAACCTTTATCTGTAAATCAAAATATTTTAAAAGTAGAGGCGCAAAAATGAAAAAAATTTTACTCTTAAACCACTGTGCAATAATGATCTTCTTTATATTTAGTATATATCTTTGGGCTGGTGATCCCAATGACAGGATAGAAGTACATGACATATATAAGGGAGTCAAACTTGCTATCTCCGGGTCTTACATAAGAGCCCATAAAGCCCTAACTAATGACTCAGAAGCGATGAATAAAATAAATAGCCCCATACCCCACCCAGATGATATTATGGCCAACCTTAAAAATCGCTTCACCGAGATGGCGGATAAGTACGATAAGGCTGATAAATCCGTATTGCCCTCATGCCTCAAAAACAAACTGAATGAATTTTTACCTGCATTGAAAAGTGGCGAAAAAGGTCTGGCTATTTGGTGGTGGAAGAAAGCTGACACCCCATGGAAGTTGTTACGCGGAGATTCAGATTTCACAGGAATAGGCAGGAAATCGGAAATTCATATCAATGATACTTTTTTGGAAAAATTTCATACTCTTAAAAAGGATGAAAAAGGAATTTATAAGCTTACAGAAGTATTGACATCGGCCTCTTTATTTCATGAATTGGTTCATACTGTAAAAAAGAATTACCCGGAATGTTTTAAAGAATTAGAAGTACAAAACTTAGAAGAAATATCCGCGGATTGGGCGGCCCAAAAAATATTTGGCCAAAAAGTTACAAAAACCGTTTATATAGATGATTCCGGTGATCAAAAAACCGATATGTGTACCTACGAAATCGTTTGTAGATGCATTAAAGGTTGTCCGAATGAAGCCGGGAAAGATTGTAAACCTGATCCACCCACTGAAGGCCCGGCCGGCGATAGACCGGATGATAACTATTCTTATTTCAGAGGCATTATTAAAGAGTACAACCTGGCCCCGGAAGCTCTTATCTTTACTTCGGGCCACTGGCAAGATGCATTAAAACTACTCGGCGGCCTTGATTTCGATGAAAATAATACGGCTGAGAAACTACTGAAAGTAACTCCTTTCTTGGTTATCCCCACCGGCGCCTTAAGCTCCGTGGAGTATAACTCTACCTTCAAATATATTCTCAAAGAGTATTTAAATCTTGGTGGCTCTATTATTGCCTTTGGCCAGCAATATGGCGCTCATATTGATAATGTGGTCCCCGTACCTGAGGGGGAATCTCTTAAATCCTACGGCTGGCGTGAAGATCAATCTTGCCTGCGATTTTCATCATATTTTGAAACAAATCACCCGGTCCTTTCATCGTCTACCAATGAATTGATCGATGCGGGTGTAGACGGCTATTTTTCCACCTATCCTTCAAACTCCACAACCCTGCTACTACGAAAAGTAAATCGTGAACCTGCATTACTCTATTATCCATACGGAAACGGCACAGTGATTCTCACATCTCTATACACCGACTGGGCTTACGCACATTCCCAGGCTACGACCGCGGAATTGCGTATTATAAGGGACTTAATTACCTTTGCTAAAAATCCCAAACTCCCCATACCCATGTTTGACATTGAACAAAACCCAACCCCATCGATCAATCTTAATGTGGAGATAAAAAATATCACCGAAACCCCGGCCTCAAAAGCAAAACTTATGGTTTATACACCGGATAGGAACATCCTACTCCATGAACTGGAAGTTCAAGTCAATTTAAATCCGGGAGAAACGACTCAAACAGCAATAATTTTTACCTTACCGGAACTGCAAATCAAAGATTACGGCATCTGTCATGTAGACTATGAGCTGTATAATGCGGAAAATGAAATCATTCAATTACCTACCGAAAGCGACAGCGGCCGTTTCTCCATTTATAAAATAATCACCCCTGTCACCCTGAAGGATGAAGTCCGTCAATGGCTCACCGTGAAAGATGAAAATGTCTACTGGGGCCAGGACGTCGAAGTCGCCATTCACTTTAAAAATGCGACTACTGAAACGAAGACATTGGACTTTAACAATCCATTCTTTAATATCAACCACGACGAGCTTCACATACCTTTCCCTTCTTTCCAGGTAGTCCTTCCTCCAGGCGGAGAATATCAACATCACGTCTCAATTCCCACGTCCAATACCCAATTAAGCCACTATGCAAAACAATCTATTACTATCCGCTTTCAAGCCAATGACGCCAACGGCGTTTTAAAACCAACCGCCCCGGCCAAAACAATTTTTCTCCTGGGAACAATACCCAACAGCACCCTGAAACTCACCACACCCTGTTCAGTTATACGCAAAGGCAATATTTTTCCAGCAAGATGATTTACAAAGGAGTTGAATTGTGATATGATATGCAGAAGTAATTGTGAAAAAGAAAGTTATTGCAGTTCTCAGGTGCCACTAAAAAAACCGCGAAAACAGGAGTGTGTGATGTCGGCATTTTTGGCGCTTAGTTGTCAACAAGCAAATACGTGTGGCGAGTTTCCCCGGCTGAATTCTGCTTTAAGTTTTGTACAGCCCCACGATTTCTTGCCCATTAAAACC
>JAUPLE010000672.1 GCA_030837085.1 Acidobacteriota bacterium
ATTATAATGCCCTCATCATCGATTACCCGGTCCACGGCTTCCCTGAAATGACTGCCGATTCGTTTCACCATATCTGCATCATAAACATATCCGTTATATTGAAATGTTATATTTATTTGATCCGAAGCGGAGATTTCCACATTGAAATCATAATTGGTTTGCTCGAAAACCTCTACATCGGTCATTTTTGGTGAGAAAGTATTATCTTTACATCCTTCACCGGTCAATCCTTCAATTCGATCGGCAAGGGGGAAATTCTCAAATATAAATAGGTGATCGAAAAGATTTTCCTTTAGGGGGCTCATCGCTTGAATTCCCACTAAGGGATGGTAATGGTGGGGTTCACCGGCTATTGCTTCTTCCTGCACTGTGGGCAGCAAACGATTAAATCCCAGTTCCCCCCCGTATTGTATTCGCACCGGGATGGTGTTGATAAATAGGCCCACCATCGCTTCAACTCCCGTCAGTTCGTAGGGGCGGCCCGATACCACCGAACCAAACACCACATCTTCTTTCCCATTATATTTCCCTAAAATAATTCCCCACATGGCCTGCAGTACTGTATTCAACGTAACATGATTCACTGCCGCCAATTTATTCAACTCTGCCGTCTTCTCTCTATCAATGATGAACGATACTATCTCATGCCTGAAGCCGCTTTCTGTCCGTTTCACTACCGTTGTCCGGGGAATAACAGCCGGTTCGTCATACGACTCCAGGTAGTTGCTCCAGTAACGGGCCGATTCGTCTTTATCTCGTTTTTCCAACCACCGGATATAGCTCCGATAGGGTTTTATTCCCGGCAACCGGCACTCCCTTTTCTCTAAATGACTATTATATATCTCGAGGAATTCGGAGTTCAGTATCCCTAAACACCAGCCATCCATTAATATATGGTGAAAACTCCATATAAATTTATACGCCGCCCTTTCCAACCGGAACACCGATACCCTCATCAACACGTCTTTACTTAAATCAAAGGAACGCTGCTTATCTTTCTCTTTAAATTCCCTTATAAAATTTTCTTTCGCCGTATCCTCAATCATACTCAGATCTTCGTAATGAAAATTGACGTTTCTTTCTTTCAACACCACTTGCACCGGGGGGACGATATCTTTGCCGACAAATACTGTCCGTAATATATCATGGCGCTTAAACAGGTCATTCAAGCTTCTTTCTACCAGGGATATGTCCAATTCTCCTTCCATTCGCAGCGAAACCTGCTCGAAATAGGAATAAGACGACTCATCGACCAATGCATGAAACAACATCCCTTCCTGCATAGGTGTCAAGGTATAAATATCTTCCAATCCCGGGTATTCCGTCATTAAACGGTCGATGTCCGCGATAGCCAGCCCCTTAAAGGTAAAATCGCCGGGAGTAAATTCCATGGTCTCTCTTGCTGCGCAGTAGGCGACAATATGATGGAGTTCGGCTTGAAAATGGGCCATTAAGGTGTCCATAGTTCCCTTTTTGAAATGTGTTTCATTATAGGAAACATTCACACCCAACCGGTTATTGCTTATTATCGCCGATACATCGATGTCGAATTCCCTGGGACCGGCCAAACTCCGTGTATTCCCGACCGGTTCCCCAGCCATCTTGCAAAAGGCTAAGCGGTTCAAATCCGCATCGAATTGCCCCAGGTAATTAAAAATAATTTGCGGTTTTAATTTAAATTCGAGCCCTTTTTTGTTTTCTGCCCCGGTTAAATATTTCAATATCCCATAGCCGACTCCCTTATGGGGGAAATTTCTGAGGATTTCCTTAATCTCTTTCAGTTGGCGGCCGGTATCATCCGCATATGATACGTCCAACAGTACGGGAAATAAACCGGTAAACCAACCGACAGTTCTACTAATATCCATCTCTTCAAATATGTTTTCTCTTCCATGACCTTCAAGCGCTATTAATACCCGGTCCTGTCCAAAGGTCTTCTTTATCCCCAAGGCCAACGCCGTTAATAATATATCATTCATTTCCGTTCCAAAGGCTGCATTTACTTTTGTTAACAGGCGTTCTGTTTCCTCCTCTATCAGGGTAAACGATACAACCCCGGTATTTTTAATATAGTTGTCACCCACTTCAAAATCTTTCGGTATTGGGGGGGCCGACGCTTCCTCCGATTCCATCTTTTGCCAATAGTTTTTTTCTTTCAAAAAGGTTTTACTATTTGCATAGGCCGATAACTTTTCCGACCAATGTTTGTATGAATCTGTTTTTGGGGGCAGCACCGGTTTTTCGCCGCGAGCATATCGAGTATATAATGCTGCTAAATCTTCAAAGAGTATTCGCCAGGAAATTCCATCCACCACCAGGTGATGAATGGCGATTAATAAACGGTCGCCGTCATCCAGGTGAAACAACCCAAGTTTCATTAACGGGCCTTTTTCCAGGTCGATGCCCGCTTGAATTTCGTTTATTTTATTATCCAGTTCCGTTAAACTATTTTCCTGGTTTTTTAAATCGTATTCCCGGAGAGAGCGCGGGTATTCCAATCCATGACCGATTTGAATAACTTCGCCGCTGTCGGCGTCCCGATGAAATGTGTTCCGGAGGGCGTCATGATGTTCCTGTATCCGGGTAAACACCGTTTCGATGATTTGTTTTTCGAATCCTTCCCGGGAATAAAGCATCACGACCTGGTTAAAATGATGGGGATCAACGCCGATATTCTCAAAAAACCATCGCTGGATAGGAGTTAAGGTGACGATACCGGTTACTTCCGATTGATCGATTACTCGTTGTTGCTTTTGTACAAGGGGAGCCAGCACGGAAATCTTCGAGTTCCTAAAAATATCTTTTACATCCAGTTTATAACCCGCGGTATTCATCCGTGAAGCGATCTGGATTATTTTAATGGAATCTCCACCGATGGCAAAGAAGTTATCATTTATTCCTATATTAGCGACTCCCAGTACGTTTTCCCATATTTCCACCAGTTTTTTCTCAATCTCATTTCGTGGAGTTGAATATTCTTCTCCGGGTTCCAGTCGAGGGGCCGGCAGCACTTTTCTGTCGATTTTGCCGCTGGACGTCAGCGGGAGCTTTTCCAACCGCACAAAGTACGTGGGGATCATATAATCCGGTAAATCTTTTAATAAATAGTTTCGCAATTCCGCATCCGAAACCCCTGTATCCGCAACAAAATAAGCCACCAGGGTTTTATTCCCGGCATCATCGCTCCTTACCGTCACCACCGCATCTTTTACCCGGAGATAGTTTAGTAACAGGTTTTCGATCTCGCCCAGTTCGACGCGAAATCCCCTGATTTTGACCTGCTGATCGATCCTGCCCAGGAACTCGATATTGCCATCCGACAGCCACCGCACTAAATCTCCTGTTTTATATAGCCTCCGGCGGGTCAGAACCTTTTTGAAAAAAGGTTCCGACACCTCCAAAAACTTTTGATTAGTTAATTCCGGCCGGTTCAGATAACCCCGCGCCAATCCCACCCCGGCAATACACAGTTCACCGGCAATACCGATGGGCTGAAGTCCCATATCGCTGTTAACGATATATAAACGAATATTATGTATGGGTTTGCCGATGGGCGCGGTAACCGTATCCAAATGCCGGTCAGCGGAACAATTGTAATATGAAACGTCTACCGTGGCTTCGGTGGGGCCATATAAGTTGATAAGTGTTACCCGGCAGCCCCCATTCATTTTCATCAGGCGATAGAATTGTTCGACATGGGAAGCCCCCAGCGCTTCACCGCTGGCAAAAACCTGCCGCAGACCCGCAAAGCGGTATGATCCCTGCGAACTTTCAAGGTAAACTAAAAACGCATTCAACATCGAAGGAACAAAGTGCATGGTAGTGATATGATTGGTAACGATGGATTTAATAATTGCCGCCGGGTCTTTCTCTCCACCTGGGCCCAGCAGGCAAAGGCGGGCGCCGTAAAAGGACCACCAGAACAATTCCCATACTGAAACATCAAACGTAAACGACGTTTTTTGAAGGATGATATCATTGCTTCCTAAGGAATACATTTGCTGCATCCAATTCAAGCGATTCACCACAGCCCCATGCTGGATTAACACCCCTTTGGGCTTCCCGGTAGAACCCGATGTATAGATTACATAAGCGAGATTTGAATGATGATAAGGCGCCTCCGGCGAGCCTTCTCGTTTACAATTACCAATTATTTCTTTTTGGCATTCTTCCATTCCTAATAAAATCTTTGCATTACTATCCCCTAATATATATTGAATACGTTCCGGCGGGTAGGATGGATCAATGGGCAAATACGCACCGCCTGCCTTTAAAATACCAAAAATCCCAATAACCATTTCAATGGAACGTTCCAATATAATACCCACAATATTGTCCGCCAGGACGCCTTTTTCGATTAACGACCAGGCCAATCGGTCTGATTGTTCGTTTAATTTTCGGTAGGTCAGGCTGACCGGTCGGACGGGTCTGACATGTCCGACATCTCCGACAAGTCCGACAGAGTCCGGCGTCCTTGCCGCCTGTTCTGCAAATAATTCATGAACCGTTTTCCACTGTGGATAATCCGCGTCCGTATTATTAAAATCTAAAAGAATCTCTTTCCTCTCCTCTTCTGAAATGATTTCGACAGCGAAAAGTTTCCGCCCGGGATTTTCGATTACCCCGGATATAGTTCGTTTAAAAAAATTAATAAATCGTACTATCGTCGATTCTTTAAACAACCGCGAGCAGTATTCCACTGTAAACAGCAGCTTCCCCTCACTCTCGATGGCTGTAAGAATCAAATCGAACTTAGATGTTTTGTTTTCATATTCATAGGGAAGTATCCGAAGGCCGGCCATACCCATCCCTCCCGGTTCCTCAACCTGGGCTTTTACCTCCATATTTTGTAAGACAAATAACACATCAAACAAGGGATTCCGGCTTATATCCCTGGTTACAGCCACATGTTCCACCAATTCTTCAAAAGGATAATCCTGGTTTTCAAAAGCTTGCAGTGTTCTTTCTTTCACCTGGCCCAAAAATTCCGCAAAGCTTAAAATTCCCAGCGGCTGACTCCGCAGCACCAGCGTATTGACAAACATCCCGATCACACGCTCCAGGTCTGCATGACGCCGTCCGGCTACCGGTGTTCCCACCAGGATATCTTCCTGGTTACTCATTTTACTCAACACCACATCAAATATACTTTCCAGGACCATAAACAGGGTGACGCCCATTCTTAGCGCTAATGCTTTCAATTCCTCCATCACATTCTTCTCGATTTGGAACTTCACGCTGTTCCCTTCAAAACTTTGAGTCTTTGGCCGAGGATAATCGGTTGGAATATCCAGGACCGGGGTCTCTCCTTCAAATTGTTTCAGCCAATACTCTTGCTGTTTCTTGATGTTTCCTCTTTCTCCCTTACCCCTCTGCCATTCTGAAAAATCCTTGTACTGTATCCCGATAGCCGGTAATTTCACTCCCGCATAAAAAGCCATGAAATCTTGCATCAAAACAGCATGCGAAATTCCGTCCGATACGATATGATGAATATCTACCATCAATAGATGGTTTTGCTCCCCGTTTTTAACCATTGACACGCGCATTAACGGCGCTTTGGACAAATCGAAAGGTCGAATGAAACTCCTTATTATATCGGGCGACCACGCAGGGTCACCCCTACCATCTGTGTAATCAGTGTAATCTGTGGACAAATTGCAGTTTTTATATTCGATTTCAAATTCCAACGTATCATGTATCCTCTGGACCGGCTCGCCGGCTATTACCTCAAACGATGTCCTGAGACTTTCATGACGCCGAATCAATTTTAAAAACGTCTCTTCCAATTTTCTCTTATCGATATCCCCTTCGATTACCATAATTTGCGGGATATTGTAGACCGTATTCTCGGGTTCCATTCGCTGCAATACATACAACCTCATCTGCGCCGATGACAATACATAATACTCTTTCTCTTCCACCAACTCTATGGCAGCATACTTTTCCTTCCGGCCCCTCATTACTGTTTCCGCTAACTCCCGGATCGTGGGCCGGTTAAATATTTCCGCCAGCGGTATTTTTACATCCAGTTCCTTGTGTATCCTGGATATGACGACCGCGGCATTTAATGAATGCCCGCCCAATTCGAAAAAGTCAAAATCAATCCCTATCCTGTCTTTTGCCATCGATAAGACCTCTGACCAGATGACGGCCAGTGTCTTTTCGACCTTATCCCGAGGCGCTGCATATTTATTCTCTTCTATAAATTGCGGTTCGGGCAACGCATTCCTATCCACTTTACCGTTGGGGGTCAGGGGTATTTTCTCCAACCGGATAAAATAAGGCGGGATCATATAGTTGGGTAACTCTTTTAACAGGCTTTTGCGCAATTCTTCTTTATCGATTTCCCTGTCTGAGACAAAATAAGCGCACAGGTATCTGTCCGTTCCTGCTGCGGTTTTTACCACCACGATGGCTTCTTTCACTCCCTCTATGCCCTCCAGTTGACTCTCGATTTCGCCCAACTCGATCCTGTAGCCCCTGATCTTTACCTGGCTGTCCTTTCGTCCCAGGAACTCCATATTCCCGTCTTCAAACCAACGGGCCAGGTCCCCGGTTTTATACATTCTCTCTCCCGGGGCAAACGGATTATCTACGAATTTCCCTGCCGTTAACTCGATATCATTTATATATCCGCTGGCCAGGCATTCTCCCCCGATATATAAGTCCCCACATACCCCGATGGGGCAGATGTTCATTTGAGAATCCAGGATATAATACCGGGCGTTTTGAATCGGTTTTCCATAGGGTATGCTTATCCAGGAAGGATTTACCGTATTTATGGGGAAATAGTTAGACCATACGGTGGCTTCCGTGGCCCCTCCCAGGCTGATGACCGAAACCCCTGTGAAAGCCTTTTGCAATATACCGGGTAACGAAACAGGTATCCAATCGCCGCTTAAAAATACCAGTCTTAACGAGGTTTTAATCGCGGATATATTTAGCTCCGAAATTAAATCCGCCACCTGCTGCAATACGGCCGGCGCCGAATCCCAGAAAGTTACCTGCTCTCTTACGATTATATCGCTCAAACATTTCGGGTCCCGGATCTCGTCACTGGTAACAACCCACAGCGACGCGCCGGAAGATAATACCCCGAA
>JAUPLE010000673.1 GCA_030837085.1 Acidobacteriota bacterium
ACCTCTTCGGCTGGTTTATACCGTCGTTGAAGCCGGTAATGGGAAAGAGGGAATCGAGAAAGCCAGGGAGATCATCCCGGATTTGATCGTGAGCGATATCATGATGCCGGGGATCGACGGTGTGGAATTGTGTCGGAAAATGAAGACAGATATCAAAACCAGTCATATCCCTATTATATTATTAACCGCTAAGGCGTCGGAGCAGAGTATTATCCAGGGATTGGAAACCGGGGCTGACGACTACATCACCAAACCTTTCAATCCAAAGATATTGTCGGTCCGGGTTAAGAACCTGATCGAGTTACGCCGCCAGTTGCAGCAAAAAATTCAAAAGCAGATGCTGTTGCAGCCGGCAGAGATCGCGGTATCGTCCATGGACCGCCAGTTTATCGAGGAAATACAGACCGCCATCGATAAGAATTTATCAAACTCCAAATTTAACGTGGAAGATCTCAGTAAAAAATTATATATGAACCGGGCGACGTTGTACAGGAAGATGATGGCTTTGACAGGTGAGCCGCCGGTTGACTTTATTCGATCTTACCGTTTGAAGCGGGCGGCGCAGTTATTGAGAGATAAATTCGGGACCGTTTCCCAGGTGGCGATAGCAGTGGGGTTTGATAACCCGGCCTATTTTGCCAAATGTTTCAAGGAAAAATTTCAGCAGTTGCCGTCATCATACCAGGCTTCTGAGTCTAAATAGAGATAAGGGGGCTTTTTTCGAGAAAATCGCCCCCCTTTAACCCCCCGAAAAAGCTTTTTATTATATCCTTTTTAGAATTTCCAGATATTCTTCTTTGCTTAAACCTACCGTTCTCAAGTTATTTTTTATGATGTCCACATCGATTTCATTGTATTCCGGTATGACTACCGGTCTTTTACAATTGGGGCATGTCAAAATGTGATGAGACCCTTTTTTTCTTTTATACTCACAACCGATTTCCAGGAAAACTTTTATCAGTTTTTGAAATGAAATAGGAGTAATGCGTGACAATTTATATCCTCATCTCCTGTCTTTCGATCCCGATAAATACAGGACTCTCTTCATGTTCGAATCCACATTCTTCCAGGTAATTTTCAAGAGTGCCCATTTCTTTCATTTCTTCGAATTGAATTTCAACCAATTCGATGATGTTTTTTTTTGCTTCTTCGACCGTTGCCCCCTGGGTGACGAAATCCAGTTCGGGGACACGGGCAATGTACCAATTGCCTTTTTTTACTATTTCCACATTAAATTCGATATCCATTTTGCCTCGGTTTTAAGAATAATATAAATTTATTCATTTGTCAATCAAGTACTGAACCATGGATTCACCGTCCTTCTGTTAAAAGCGGCAAAGGTCCCGGCTGATTAGACGATACCCTTCATCTCTTAACAATATGCATTTAGTAATCAGAAATGGCTAAACAGCTCTTGTAAGTGGGCAATTAGCTCTTAACAATGTGCATCCAGCTAGCGATAATCGCAAATTGGCCAGCAATAATTTCTAAACACCTATCTACAATCGGTAAATGCCTTTCGACAATCGCTAACCACCTACCGACAACGTGTCACTACCTATGGACATTCGGTAATCGCCTCTCGACAATCGCCAACCGCCTACCTACAATGTGTTATTACCTATGGACATTCGGTGATCGCCTCTCGACAATCGCCAACCACCTACCGACAATGTGTCATTACCTATGGGCATTCGGTGATCGCCTCGCTACAATCGCTAACTACCTACCGATAATGTGCCATGACCTACCGATAACGTGCACAAACCTACAGACAATGCGCAGGCGACACGCAAGGATGTGTGCCAGGCTATTTAGAGGGTGCATCCGGCACAAAATATTTAAGAAAACAGAACTTTTTCCCGATATATCCGTATAAACCTTAGTAAAAAATGTGAGGTAAATCATGGATAGAAAAACACTACTGAAAAACATCGGCCAAAAATTGAATGACATCCGCAGTTCCTTAAAACTAGACGGCTTCCAAATGGCCGATCGTATCGGCGCATATCGGACCAGCTACCGCCACTACGAAATAGGCGATACCGCTCCACAACTTACTTGCCTTTACAGACTGGCCCATACCGATAATATCTCCCTTGACTGGCTGATCGCCGACCGCGGCCCTAAATTCTACAAAGAACAAGAAACTCCCATCCAACCACTTCCTGTACCGGAACCCCCAAAAGAAACGGAAACGCTTCCCGCTGTCGCCTATGAAAGAGACGTCAAAGACCTCCTGGAATATATGGAAAAAGACCCATTGCTGCGCCATGAACTCCTGCTGACGTTTTACAAATACAAAAAGAGCCAGGAACAAATTGAACAATAATAAAAGGAATTAATTGGAAAATACGATTGTCGGTTTAAACCGAATTGCCCTTTCATCTTTCTGGGCAATGGCCAGGAGCTTGCCTTCGTCATCGAACAGCCTGAAATGTTCAACTTTCGCATTCTCCGTTGGGAACACTTTCATTATATCCCGCGCCAGCAGCGGCTGACCATTTAATACGGCAATCCGCCCCCCCTGGTTGGCAATAATCCTGGGAAACTCAGGCAACAACAGCTCAATAGGAATGACTACCTTTGTTAATTCCGCTGCCTCTACATAACGAGCGACTTCTTCCAGGGTAAACGCATCCTTCAAGTGAAACTCCCCTACCTCTTCCCGCTGCAATGCTTCCAGGAAAGCGCCCACACCCAAAACTTCTCCCATATCGTGGGCCAGGGACCGGATATAGGTGCCCGAAGATGTATACGCCTCAAACCATAATGTTTCTTTATCAATGATATTGCCTTTTAATGAGTACACTTCAATAGCCGCCGGTTTTACTTCCACTTCCGCCTCTTTATTCTCCCGGGCATATTGATAAAGGGGTTTACCTTTGAATTTTTTCGCCGAATAAATGGGCGGGGTTTGCATTAGCTTCCCTGTAAAACGGGACAACAGGGCAGGGATATCCACCCGGTACAAATCGATCTCTCTCTTCTCTCCCAACGGCTCGCCCTCGGTGTCGTAAGTGGTGGTGGCATATCCGAATTTGATACGTCCGGAATAGCGTTTCCTCTTTCCCATATAAAAATTGAAAAACTTGGTGGCATTGCCCAACCCGATTAATAAAAGTCCTTCCGCCATGGGGTCCAAAGTGCCGAAATGTCCGACTTTCTTTATCTTAAATATTTTGCGTATTTCTTCCACCACTGTATGAGAGGTGAGGTTTTTCGCTTTATTGACCAGTACAAGACCGTGTATCATTTAATTTTTTTCAAACTGTTTCTTAACCAATTCCAGGATATCTGCCTTGGCTTTCTCCAGTGAACCCTTGTAGAAAAAGCCGGCGGCATGATCATGTCCGCCGCCGTTAAAGATTTTCGCGACTTCCTGCGAGTTGATATTGCCGCGTGACCGTATGGAAACCCGGTAATAATCGTCGCCGATCTCTTTAAAGAAGAGCGTCACATCCACTCCCAATATGGAGCGGGCAATGGAAATAACATCTTCTGTTTCGATATCCCGTAAATTAAGAGTTTTTAGAAATTCCCGTTTAAAATCAATAATGGCAGCCCGCTTATCCAATCGCAATTCCAGTGTAGATAATACTTTCTGGATCATTTGCACTTTTTCCAGGTGGTTGGAGTAAAAGAGTAAATTACTAACCTCTTCGGGTTTAAAGTGGCAGCCTGTAATTAGTTTGGAAGCAATACGCAGGGATTTGCAGGTGGTGTTGGAATACTTGAAGGAACCGGTATCGGAGGAAATGGCCGCGTAAAGATTGAAACCGATATCCCGGGTAAATTTGATCTTTAATTCAACTCCCAATTCATAGACCAATTCTCCTACGGCGGCAGCATCCGGCGCCACCCAATTGATATTGGAATCGTACGCGCTGGTGGCATGATGGTCGATATTAATGGTAAAATAGTTTTCCAGGTGAAGTTGGCCGGTGCGGTCTTCAGTGCCGCCTTCCACCAGGATCAGCAGGTCAAATGGTTCAGGGTAGACCTGGCGGTATTGGATAACGTTGTATGCGGGCATGAGGGGCAGGGGAAAAGGGGCCTTTTCGGTATTATAATACCGGACTTCTTTTCCCAGTTGCTCCAGCATGAGATATAAGGCCAGGCCGCTGCCGATGGAATCGGCGTCGGGCCGCACATGGGAACTGATGACAATCCGCCCGGCTTTCCTGATGACTTCTGCAATCTGTTTTTTCATTTCAACTATCGGTCCGGATCAGAAAGGCGAATGCCCGGTTGGAAATTATCAACGGCGTCAGTGGCGTCGGTGGCGTCAATGGCGTTGAAAGTAGGGGCAGGAATGAAGATCAGTTCCGGGACGTATCGTAGATACATCTTTTGGGCCAGGATTTTTTTGATATACCCTTTGGCGTGGTCCAATTGCCGGATGACCGTATCAATTGAGTCGCCGGTGCTCGCGTCGCCGGCGTTGCCGGGGACTGTAATGAAAACTCGCGCTTTCTTCAAATCCGGGTTGACCAGGATATCGGTAATGACCACAAACTTTAAATGCGGATTGCCGGCGTCGTTCAACAAGATGTCAGCCAGGCTGTGTTTTAACGTACTGGTAAATCGTTCGATTCGATGGGTCATTTAAAATCTACACATACTCCTTATGCAGCGCTGCCAATTCAACCGGGTAATTCGATAAAACAAAGTCTTCGATCTGTCCAAAGGCTTTTTCAATCATTACCCTGGAATTGGCTACCATGGCGATAGCCAACTGGATGTCCTGCCACACGTCTTGATAATCGCTCTCTATGATGGAAATATTAAATTTATTCTTTAATTTTTCTTTAATCCCGGTCACGATATGCCGTTTTTCTTTAAGGCTGTGGGTGGTCCTGGAATGTAAATCCATAATCATAATTCCTACAATCACGTTTTTAATTTCAATTCATAGACTTCCAGTATATCGCCGATCTCGATGGCATTGAAATTCTTTATTCTTATCCCGCATTCAGTGCCGGCATTGACTTCGGAAGCGTCATTTTTGACCCGTTTAAGGGTTTCCAATTCTCCTTCGAAAACCAGGTCGTCTTTACGAAAAACCTTTAATTTAGACTTACTGGTGACTTTTCCTTCTTTCACCAGGCAGCCGGCAATGGTACCCACTTTTGTGATTTTAAAGATTTGCAGTACTTCTACGGCGCCGATACGGGTCTCGATGAATTCCGGTTTTATTTCACCCTTGACGGCTTTCTCGATATCTTCGATCAGGTGGTAGATGACATTGTACAGTTTGATCTCGATTTGTTCCCGTTTGGCAAGGCCCAGTATTTTTTGTGGGGCTTTTACATTGAAACCGATGATGACGGAACGGGAAGTGGAGGCCAGGAGGATATCGCTCTCGGTAATATTGCCGATGCCTTTGAAGATGATATCGATTTTTAAATTGTCGCTGCTTTGTTTTTGCAGGATAGTTTCCAACACTTCGCTGGAACTGAAGTTATCGGTTTTCATAATAATGGGGAGTACTTTTGCTTTATTTTCATCCAGGCGTTCGAAGAGGTTCTGGAGGCTTAATTTCTTTTCGGCGAGGGCTTCGTCTTTCCTGGCTTCTTTTCCCTTATGGATTCTCATATCGATGACTTTCCTGGCTTTATCCAGGTCATCGACTACCTGGAACCGTTCGCCGGCTTCGGGTACATTTTCAAAGCCCATGATTTCCACGGGGATGGGGACTTCGGCGTCATCGATGGTTTTCCCCTTGTCGTCGAAGATGGCTTTTATTTTTCCCACGGAATTGCCGCAGATAAAATAGTCGCCCCGTTTTATTTTACCGTGCTGTAATAGAACGGTGCCCAAGGGACCCAGTTGGGGGTCCAGTCGCGCTTCGATAATCGCGCCCCGGCCCGGGATATCTTTATAAGCCTTTAATTCCAACATTTCCGAAACCAGGAGTACCATTTCCAGGAGGGCGTCGAGGTTCTGGTTATGTTTGGCGGATATTTCCACGGTCACGACATCGCCGCCCCAATCTTCCACTACCACATTGTGTTTGGACAATTCTTGTTTGACTTTGGTGGGATTGGCGCCGGGCACGTCTATTTTGTTAATGGCCACCAGGATAGGGACATTGGCGGCCCGGGCGTGACTTATGGCTTCGACGGTTTGGGGCATAACGCCGTCGTTGGCTGCCACCACCAGTATGACGATATCCGTCACCTGGGCGCCCCGCGCCCTGATATTGGAAAAGGCTTCATGACCCGGTGTGTCCAGGAATATGATAGCTGAATTGTGGTGGGGTAATTTGTAAGCGCCGATTTTCTGGGTAATGCCGCCGGCTTCTTTCTCTGCCACCCGGGTATTCCGCAGGGTATCCAGCAGGGTGGTTTTCCCGTGGTCGACATGGCCCATTATGGTTACCACCGGCGCCCGGGGCGTCAATTGGGCTTTATTTTTCTCAACGTCAGCTTTAAATACGGCGTCCTCAAAGGGTATTATATCTACTTCGACTTTAAATTCCTTGCAGATTTCCCTGGCGTCTTCCACATCCAGTATCTGGTTGGAGATATATTCTTTTTTTAATGCCCGCATCCGTTCTTCAATGTCTTTTAATTTGAGGTTTAATTTTTCCGCCAGTTCTTTAATGCTGATGTAATCTGAAATCTGGATCAATCCCGGGAGATTGAAAACTTTAACTTTG
Organism: Acidobacteriota bacterium; assembly: GCA_030837085.1. Taxonomy (GTDB): domain Bacteria; phylum Acidobacteriota; class Aminicenantia; order UBA2199; family UBA2199; genus JAKAGC01. The sequence continues at coordinate 6,665 of JAUPLE010000673.1, forward strand.
GGTTTTGGCGGTTCCGGCCTGGGCGGTTTCGGCCCTTTGAATTGTTTTTGGGGTCTTGAAGGATGGGGGGGTTCTTTTGGTTTCTGGGTTTCGAACTTCTTCACTTTTTTATCTCGTTCGAATTCCACGGCGCCGGGCGGTTCATGCCTCCCCTTTGGCATCCTGGGGGGTGGGGCCGATTTTACTGTTGCCGGTATCTCTTTTACCAATCCATAATCTTCTAATTCGTCCTCGAATTCTTCGTCGTATATCTTTAATTTACTTCTTTTCTCAAGATCCCTAACTCTTTCCCTTTCTCTTTCCCTCTCTCTTTCTCTTTCACGTTCCGGTTCCTTCTTTTTTTCTATTAGCCTGCCTTCCGGCGGTACTTTAACATGGGGTTTTACCTGGGGGTGTTCTTTCTTTAGTTCTACGTGTTCCTTGGGCGCCGGTTTTTCTACTTTAGGTGCTCGCTCAACTCTTTCAACTATATCGGCTTTTTCAACTGGTTTAACTGGTTCAACTGGTTCGACTGGTTCAACTGGTAGGCCTTGTTCGGTTATTTCGGCTTGTTCGACAATTTCAGGAGTTTCTTCTTTTTGTTCCTCTACGATTTCTTTTTTTTCGGGTTTTGCCTTTAGAGCTTTTTTCTTTTTTTCTTCCTCTTCCAGGTATTCGAATTCATTTAAGATTTCGGGGAATTTTTCCTGGTGTTCGGAAAATTCGCGGAGCATAACAAGCTGCTCCATGGATATAACCGATGAATGGGACTTAACCGCCATATTCTTTTTTTCCAGGAAGAACATGGCCAGTTTGTTTGAGATACCAAATTGTTTGGTAGCCTCATGAAGTTTAATAGTCTGCATTCCTCGCGCCTCCTACACTTACAATTTTTTTTGTCTGTTTTCCGATTTGCTTTCCATTCGGTTTGTCAGTTGAATGTTCCATTTGGTCAATTTAGATGCCAATTTAATATTGATACCTTTTTTACCAATGGCGGCAGAAAGTGTTTCATCCGTTACCGTTACTTCGGCTCTATTGTCCATAAGGTCGATAATTTTGACTTTAACAGTTTCAGCCGGGGTTAATGCCGAAGCAATGAATCGCTCCGGCGAATTGCTCCAGGCAATCACATCGATCCTCTCGCCCCTGAGTTCTTTGGTAATGGAGAGGACCCTGTTCCCATTCATACCGACGATGGCGCCCACCGGGTCAACGGTTTTATCGGTGGAATAGACCGCGACTTTTGTTTTGAACCCGGGTTCCCGCGAAATCGAATATATTTTCACAATTCCTTCGGAAACCTCCGGGACTTCCATCCTGATTAGTTCTATAACAAAATCATTCATATAGCGGGTGCCTAAGATTAAGGGGCCTTTTCCTTCCGGGAAAACCCGTTTGATGTAAAACCGGACGATGTCGCCCCTTCTGAAGAGGTCTTTTGGAGAGAGTTCTTTTGGGGGTAAAATCGCTTCTCCTACATCGAGGGTGATAATGATATTGTTTTTTTCGATGCGGCTGACTTCGCCGGACATAAGCGTCCCGGTAAGGGGCAGGTATTTGTGGTAGATTTTTTGTTGTTCTGCTTTGAAGACTTTATGCATAATGATCTGTTTAGCGGTCTGTGCAGCCACCCTGCCCAGGGTTTCGCCGGGAAGAAATATCTTTATTTCGTCTCCTACTTTTGCTTTGGAATCGTATTTCAAGGCTTCTTTCCAGTCGATTTCCGCGATAGGGTCTTCGATATCGTGTACTACCAGTTTGGTGCAGTATACTTCAATTTTTCCCCGGTCTTTATCAATTTCTACATGAATATCGGCTTCGTTGTGAAAATATTTATTGGCGACAGTCAGTAATGCTTCTTCGATGGCAGAATAAAAAATATCCGAAGATATTCCGCGCTCCTTGCTTAATTGCTTGATGCTCTTCAACAGTTCTTCTGCCATTTAATGTCCTCATTTTATTTTTCATTTGAGTTTTGACTTTCAATTATAATGAATTTTTTGCAAAAAAGCAAATTAAAAAGCGCAGGAGGCAGAAAAAATTTTTTAGGGATGGAAAGGTTTTGTTTTATGGGTTGATTTTATGTGGCACATATATTATCATTATACATTACATCAAAAACAATAAAAAGCAAAAAAGAATGATCATTAAATAGGTAAAGTATAACGTGAAAAATAGCAGCAGCATCATCCGAATATTATCTTTCATAATTTTTCTATATATAGCGGTGCTTTTTCAAACCGCAGCGGCCACTGTCCCCGGCGTCCCAAACCTAGAAATTTCATTTGATAGCATCTCCCTGGAACAAGGATTGTCCCAGGTTTCGGTTATTACAATCTCCCAGGATAAGAAAGGGTTTATGTGGTTCGGCACCGAGGACGGCTTGAATAAATATGACGGTTATGAGTTTTCCGTTTTCCGAAACGATCCCACAAAATCGACTACCCTCTCGGATAGTTCTATCCGTTACATTTATACGGATAAAAACGGCGACTTGTGGGCCTGTACCTTTAACAGGGGACTGAATAAATATGACCGAGAAACAGGAACTTTTATCCGTTACTTACACAAGCCGGATGATCCCGGCAGTATCGGTCATGATGAAGTTTCGGTTGCATATGAAGACGGGGAAAAGAATTTCTGGGTGGGTACATTGGGCGGAGGCCTGGATAAATTCGACCGGGCAACAGGCCACTTTCTCCATTACCGGTATATGCCCAACACACCCAACAATCCCGGCAGCCTGAATTGCAATTTTATCAAGACCATCTTTGAAGACAGCAAAAGCCGTTTATGGATCGGTACCTACGGTGGTGGGCTGAATATCCTTGACAGGAGTTCCCAGGATAAGGTTGTCTTTCGCAATTATTCCCATGATCCGCGCAATCCCGCCAGTTTAAATAATAATTTTATTACATGCATGATTGAAACAGCGAAAGGTGTATTATGGGTCGGTACTGAAGGCGGCGGCATAAGCCGGTTCGATCCGGATAAAGGTACGTTTAAACCCTATATTTATAAACCGGGCAACCCGGTAGGATTAAGTCATAACAATGTGACATGTATCCTTGAAGCCAAAGATGGAAAATTGTGGATCGGGACTTATGGCGGGGGATTAAACATCCTGGATCCACTGAAGGAGACCTTCGCGCATTACCGCCACAAGGATGGAGTTCATGACAGCTTGAACCATGATTATATTTTATCTATCTATAAAGACAACACGGATGTGTTGTGGATAGGGACTCTCAAGGGTATCAATAAATTTGACCTGGAGCGATTGCAATTTTTTCGCTTAGGACGTGACGCCGGTTATCCCAATAGTTTAAATGACAATGATATCCGGGCGATTTATGAAGACAGCGGCGGCATACTCTGGATTGGCGCCTACAATGGCGGGATTACTAAATTTGACAGGAGGTCCGGGCGCTTTACTCATTATACCCATAATCCCCGGGTTCCCGGGAGTATAAGCGACAACCGCATCTTTGCGATTCTGAGAGACAGCAGTGGTGTTCTATGGGCCGGTTCGTTCGGTGGAGGGCTTATGTCACTGGACGAAAAAACCGGGAAGGTTACTCATTATCGCAATATTCCCGCTGATCCGGCCAGCTTAATCTGCGATAATGTAAGAACCATCTACGAAGACAGCAAACACCGGCTGTGGATAGCTACCATTGGCGGCGGCCTGGACCGATTCAACCCGGAGAAAAAAAACTTTAGCCATTATCAACATAACCCGGATAACCCTTTGAGTATTAGCTCCGATAAAGTCTTCACTCTTCAGGAGGACAGGGACGGTATGCTCTGGATCGGCACCTTTGGCGGCGGGCTGGATAAATTTGATCCCGGGAAAGAGGTTTTTACCCATTACCCGTATAACCCCAATAACGAAAACAGTCTTAGCTGCGACCGGATATTTTCCATTCATATCCAGGAAAAAATGAATGAAGGGGACGAAGGGATTATATTATGGATTAGCACCGACGGCGGCGGACTCAACCGGTTCGACACCCGGTCAGGGCAGTGGAAGCGAATTTACCAGGGTGATGTTTTACCCAGTAATGTTATTTACGGTATCCTGGAGGACGGCAAAGGAAATTTATGGCTCAGTACTACCAAAGGATTATCGGTATACAACCTCCTGGCGCCATCCTATCGTAATTACACTGCCAAGGATGGAATGCAAAACACTGAATATAATTCCGGGGCTTATTATAGGAATCCTGTTAGCGGCGAAATGTTCTTCGGCGGCCTCAACGGCCTGAACAGTTTTTTCCCGGATACGTTAACGATCGATCCACGCATCAACCCGGTGGTGATTAAGTCTTTCAGGAAATTCAACCGCCCATTGAAACCGAATCAATTCAATGAAGAGATGAAAGAAATTAAGGTATCTTACCGGGACAATTTTTTCTCGTTCGATTTTGTGGCGCCGGAATACCGAAACCCTGACAGAAATCAATACATTTATATACTGGAGGGTCACGACAATAAATGGACTCAAAGCGGTGTCAAACGCCATGCCGATTATACCAATATTCCCGGCGGCAGGTATGTATTTAAGGTCAAAAGTATCAACCCGACCGGAGCAATCAGTGAAGCTTCTATCAAAATTAAAATTATTCCACCCTTTTGGCTTACCTGGTGGTTCAGGATTACGGCATTTATCCTGGTTTCACTGATTGCTTTTGCCGGCATCCAATTAAGGACCCGCGTTATACGGAAGAAGAACCGCTGGTTGGAAGATTTTAACAGGCAGTTGCAGCAGGAGATAGTTGACCGTCAGCAGGCGGAATTGCTGCAGGCCACACTTTATCAAATTGCTGAAATTACTCATTCGGATATGGAATTTGATGAAATCTACCGCTCTATCCACCAGGCCATTGCCCAATTGATCGATGCCGAAAATTTCTATATCGCTTTATATAATGCGGTGGAAGATTCCATTTCCTTGCCCTATTTCGTCGATAAGTTTGACGATTACATGGGACGTACGTTCAAATCATTCAAAGGGCTTACCGAATACATTATCCGGAACAATATGACCCTCCTGGCGACAACGCCTGTGCTTCGCGACCTGATAGAGAAGGGTGAGATTAGCCTATTTGGAACAATGCCCAAGATATGGTTGGGGGTCCCGCTGCGATTTAAAGACGAAATCTTCGGCGCTGTGGTCGTACAACACTACAGCAATCCGAACGCCTATACAGAGAAAGATAAAAGGGTATTGGAGTTTGCTTCCGACCAAATTGCCGGCGTCATTTCCCGGAAGCGTGAAGCAGAAGAGAAAAAAGATTTGAAGGAAAAACTGGTGTTATCGGAAAAGATGGAGGCAATTGGCCGACTGGCGGGGGGGGTTGCGCATGATCTTAATAATGTGTTGAGCGCTATTGTCAGTTACCCGGAACTGCTGCTGATGAAACTGCCCCTGGACAGCCCGCTGCGCAAACCCCTGTTAACCGTGAAACAATCCGGCCAGCGCGCCGCGGCTATTGTCCAGGATTTGTTAACACTGGCCAGGCGCGGGGTTGAAGTTAATGAAGTAATCAACTGGAACGATATTCTCCAGGATTATTTAAAATCCCCTGTATTTGAAAAACTTAAAGCCAGCCACCCGAATATTGAAATAAATGTAAACCTGGATAAGCATTTATTAAATATCGAGGGGTCGCCGGTGCATCTTACTAAAACACTTATGAATCTTTGTTCCAATGCAGCGGAGGCAATGCCCCAGGGTGGGACCATTACCCTGGCTACCTGTAACCTGTACCAGGATAAAGAACTTGCGGATATCGGTATCAGCAATTATGTTGTAGTATCAATATCCGACACCGGCGTTGGTATTGCGAAGAAAGATCTCAAGCGAATTTTTGAACCTTTTTACACAACGAAATCGATGGGCATCAGCGGGACCGGTCTGGGCATGGCCATTGTCTGGAATACGGTGCATGATCATAATGGTTATATCAATGTTTCCAGTGAGGAAGGAAATGGAACCATTTTTGAGCTTTATTTCCCGGTCACTTATGCGGCTGTTTCTAAAAAGGAAAAAGCAGTAGGCATCGAGGAATTCAAGGGACATGGCGAGCGGATTTTGGTTATCGATGATATGCTGGAACAGAGGGAGATTTTAAGCGTACTGCTGGCGGAATTGGGTTATTCAGTCGTGTGCGTTTCTCGCGGCGAGGAAGCGGTCAATTATATGAAAGAGCAAGGATCAGGAGTCCAACTATTGATACTCGATATGATTATGGAAGGCGGTATGGATGGGCTTGATACTTACAAAGAAATACTAAAGATAAAACCTGGGATTCGGGCGGTTATCGCCAGCGGTTTTTCAGAGACGGCGCGGGTGAAAGAAGCGGTACAACTGGGGGCGGGGGCTTACATCAAGAAACCCTACACCCTGGAGAAGATCGGGCTGGCTTTAAAAATGGAACTAGAAAAATAGTTGGTAAAAAAACTTGACAAAATTTTTTTTTATATTTAAAATTGGAGAGAAAATCGGAGGTTCTAATGAGACTTAGTCCACCAAAAAAAATCATTTGGTTTTTGTCGTTTATTTTAGCGGTCATAAGCATCGCATCTAAATTTGTAGCCATCGCGTTTGTAACTGTCCACGCATTCTGGTTTATGGCGGCAGCGTGGTTCCTGCTTTTCATCGCGACGCTGTTAAAAGGGTTATAGCCAACGTAGAAAATTAAGTTTTTATCCGCGGATTTACACGGTCGGATAAGGATAGGGTTCTCGAGGAAGTAGTATCGGAGAATTTTTTTGCCTGTTTTTTGAGCTGCTTTTTTCCCCCCTGTGTATTCCGCGGCCAATTCCATCTTTTTCCAGGGTATGCGGAAAATTTTGCTTCCTTTTAATTATTTTCTTCTAAACGTTTTATAATGTACAATCGTATTTAAGACGACATTTTGAAAATGGACACGAGCCATGATATGGACAAGTGAATTATGAACGTTGAAGAAGAAAACGAAATAATCCTAACCTGCTTGGCAAGGTAATCGCAGCAGCTTCGAGCCGTTGGTAAAAAAATACCAATCCCACGTGATCGCCCTCGCCATTAACATCTTGGGCAACCGCGACGACGCCCTGGATATGGCTCAAGAAACCTTTGTCCAGGTCTATACCAACCTGGGCCGCTTCGATACGCAGCGCAACTTCAAAACCTGGGTTCTCTCCATCGCCGCTAAACGCTGTCTCGACCACCTTAGAAAACGAAAATCTATTTTTAAATACTTCCTGAAACAAACCAAAGGTCTCAGGATTCGGAAAATAGACCCGACCGCCGCCCGGAATGATCAACCTGCCACTCAAAAGAAATATACCGGCGAACCTATGGATTTTGATTTCAAGAATGCCTACCTATCCGCTATATTGAAGCTTTTTAGTAAGATTACGCAATGCGAAATCATGGTGGACCCGGGCATCGAAGGTTTAATCAGTTGTAAGATGAAACAAGTACCCTGGGATGAAGCATTGGACCTGATGCTGAAGGTCAACAATCTTTATATGACCAGGGATGGGAATCAGGTGATTGCGGCTGCAGACGGGGCGGTTTTTCAAAATGGGGCGGCGCCCCAACCCTACTTGCACGGCTCTGGTTCTTCCTTCCTGAGGGCAGTGTCTCAAATCCTTGTTTTTTTTGCACGCTTTTTTGAGGTATTAGTAAAAAAGCCCCCTGGTCGCCTAAGGTGCTGTTTTTGATATCAAATCAAGGTTTCAAGAACTCGTATCAACCGGTCCATTTCCTCGAGGGTGTTATAATGCACCATGCTTACACGTATAACGCCATCCTGCGACGCCAGGCCAAGGTCTTCGATCAACCTCCGGGCGTAAAAATCGCCGAAACGGATACCGATCTTATGCTTATCTACCTGGGGCGGAATCGTACTGCTCTTCACATTTTTAATGACAAACGAAATAGTCGGCATACGCACACTGCGGCTGGATTCTTTTTTCCCAATAATTCGAACATTGGGGCGGCTGTTCAAAAAATCCAATAACCGGGCGGACAAGTGTTCCTCGTGCTCCGCAAAACATTCATAAGCCAATGCGGCGGCATCCCGCAAACCTGTGACTTCACAGCCACCGGCTTGCGCGGCGTGTAGTTTTGCCAATTGGGTGAAATATTCCCCGATTCCTGTTATACCGTAACTCAATTCGTAATTGGGACTCCCGGGCTGGAATTTGTAAGGGACGTCGTTCTCGTTGATAAAAAAATGATTCACCCCGGGTATTTTCATTAAATGGGCTTTTTTACCGTAAAGTACTGAATAATGCGGACCGTATACTTTATAAAAACTAAATCCATAGAAATCCACATCCAGTTGGCGAACATCCGGCAGCGCATGCGGGGTATAGGCTACACCGTCCACACAAATCA
>JAUPLE010000674.1 GCA_030837085.1 Acidobacteriota bacterium
AAGGATTCTCTCAGTGAAAGAAAAAAACATCTATGGATTTATGGTATCGGAAAAGCCGCTGGAAGATTACTTTGAGTATGTATTAAGTCATGGTATTCGTCACCTGGAATTCGATTTGCGAAGGAAACATTCGCGGATAAAAACGTTTACGCCGGAGCGGGTTGACCGGCTCCGGGAGTTTGCCGCCGCGCATGGAATTTCCTTTAGTTTACATCCTCCTTACAACATCAATCCCTGTTCGGCAATCCTGCCGGTGCGGCTTTACTACAAATCATATTTACGAAAGTGCATCCGCCTGGCCCACCGGCTGGGGGCTGCCCACATCACGCTGCACCTGGGAAATTTTCACAGGGAAAATAATTGGTTTGAGCCGAGGCCGTTAGCCCTGGAAAGGTTATGCACAGTATTGGGGCAGCTATTGCCGGAATGTGAAATCCACGGGGTTGTTTTGGCATTGGAAAACGTGGTCCCGACCAAACATGAGGCCGGGTTTTCGTTTTTAGGCGATAATATCAATGATTTCCACTTCATTTTTTCCCGGTTTGAGTCCCGGTATTTGAAACTTTGCCTGGATACCGGCCATGCCAATACCAATGAAGGCCCATTGGAATATGTAGAGAAGCTGGGAGATAAAATTACTTGTGTTCATGTCCATGATAATGGGGGGCAATTTGATGAGCACCTGGAAGTAGGAAAAGGGTCGGTCCCCTGGCAAGCGTTAATGCGAACACTGGAAAAGATTAACTTTCGCGGGCCTTATATCTCCGAATGCTTTAAGTCCCAACCCCATACGGCAATCGAGCAATTAAAAGCATACTTACCCTGACTTTATGCTGTCCCGGTGAAATCGTAACTGAGCCGTTTCTGGAAATTGTTGATCTGTGAAAAGGTATTTTTCAAAAGCATGTGCTCAATATCGGTCAGCAGCTTGGGATTAATAAAATTACCCGGCTTCCGGTTCTCATTCAAAGCCTGTGCCTGGTGTTTAAACCGCATTTGCATCAAATAATCATAGACCTTGACGATCTCTTCGTAACCGGCCCTGGTTAAAATATTCTTTACAAATAATCGATAGAGGCGGTCCTGCGTATTGGTTTCTTCGATATTGTTTTTCAAGGAATACAACCGGGCAAAATTAACCAGCGGTTTAATAGACTCTTTGATATCGAAGGTACTGGGATTTTCGCCCGAAGATTCCACCACGATGTTCCCGAAAAACCCGATGGGCGGTTTGTAAAGCAGCGCATTCCTGGCCATATATTGGAAAAACGCCGGCGTTTCCATTAATAACTCATTGATAAAGGCGCGTAACCGGGAAGTAAATTCTTTATTCCCATAGACGCAGCGGAAATCAAAGAAGATATTCACCTCTAGCAAGTCCTGGGGGTTGGCCGCGTTGATCCACCCGCTAAAATAATTTTCCCAACCCCGGAGGGGTTGACACCATTTCGGGTTTTTCGCCATGATATCCCCTTTGCAGAGCTTATATCCGCACATATCCAACCACCGGCACACTTTTTCCCCCAGTTTTAAGAAGTACTGGGCCGCTTCTTTTGCCCGTTGGGGATCGTCAATATTTTCATAGATAATGGCGTTATCCTGGTCGGTGATTAGCGTTTGTTCTTCTCTCCCTTCGCTGCCCAGGGCCATCCAGGCGAAAGCGGCCGGGGGCGAACCTAATTCCGCCAGGGCAAACCCGATCAAACGTTCCACCACGGCATCTGAAATCGAAGTAATGACACGGCAAATATTTTTCGAATTGGCGCCGCCGTCAATCAGGGCTTTGACCAATTGGGGCAGCCGGGTAAGGGTGATTACAATATCTTCCACGGATTCCGCTTCGTGGATTTCGTTCAGCAAATAAGCCGAAGAACTGCGCTGCATATCCGCCAATTGTTCGCTGCTTACCAGGCTGATTACATTATCGCCGTGATCCTTAACCGCCAGGTGACGGATATTTTTTTCTTGCATCATTTGCATGGCTTCGAAAACCAATGCGCTGTCGGGGATAGCAGCCAGTGGGGCGCTCATCACCTCATAAACCGGGCGGTCCGGGGCAATCCCTTCAGCCAGTACGCGGCCCCGCAGGTCCCGGTCCGTTATAATACCAATGAAGCGCCCGTTCCCGGCATCGCTTTCATCCACTCCCGCTGAAACCAATATCGCGCTGCAATTCCTTTTATTCATGATGGCGGCGGCTTTCCGGATAGGCGTGTTCATCGGACAATAGACGATTTCCTTTAGGAAATACCGAATGGGATGATTAAAAAAAAGCTGGGCGGCCTGGAGTTCCACGATTAAATTTTCCCTGTTTTCCTCCATTTTTTTTCGTTCCGTGATATCTTCCAGGACGCCGTCGCAATAACGCTGCTCCCCCTTTTCATCTTTCACCAGCACGGCCGAAATAGAGATAACGGCGCGTGCGCCGTCCTTTTTCTTCAATTCCAGCAGCCGGTCTTTGACAAAACCATCCCGGAGCAGTTCTTTGGTTATTTTTAAGCGATCGTCTTTATCATGGAAAAAATCGAAAATAGTCATTTCCAGCAATTCATCTTCGCTGTCAAAGCCCAGGATTTTAACCGCGGCCGGGTTGGCTTCGATAAATTTTCCTTTCCGGCCGAAAGTGGTACGGAAGACCCCGATATCCAGGTTATTGGTCAGGACCTTGTATTTTTCCTTACTCTGTCCCAGTTCTTCTTCGATACGTTTACGCCGGCCAATATCCCTGGCCATAATAATAAACCCGTTCTCGTCGCCCAGGGAAATTTTCGAAATAGTTAATTCTACATGAACCGGCTCGTTGTTTTTTGTTTTCAGGATGGCCTCGAATTTCGCGGGTGCGGGTTCTCCCTCCAAGATAGCTTTAAAGTTTTGGAACCCGGTGTCGTTTTCCACGGTGTCCGGGGCCATAATGTTGTAAATATCAAGGTTTTTAAATTCTTCCGCGGAGTAGCCCAGCATATCCAGGATCGGTTGGTTGGCGTAAATAAACCTGCCTTCCAGGGCCATGATCGTGCCTTCGGTAGACGCTTCCACCAGGGCGCGATATTTTTTTTCCGATTCCCTGAGCCCCTTTTCCGCTGCCAGTCGCTGAGTCTCAATTTTCAAGCTTTCCCTGGTAATATAAAAAAGCAGCAGCGCAATAATAAAAATAATCACCGTGGAAATCGTAATCAAGCGGCTGGTCATATTTGCGATTTCGTTTTTCACATCTTCAATATAGATACCCGTACCGATAATCCAGTCCCAGGGTTCAAACCGTTTGACATAGGATAATTTAGGAACAATGCGGGTGGGGTCGTCTTTCCACTGCCACATATACTCCACGAAACCGCTGCCGCTTTTTCGGCAGACAGTGACCATTTCCACGAATAAATTTTTTCCGGTAGGGTCTTCGCCCAGTTTGCCCGAGAGGTCCTGGCCATCCAGTTCAGGTTTATAAGGATGCGTCACCATGCGGGGATGCATATCCGTAATCCAGAAATAATCTTTCCGTTCTTCGCCGTAGCGTAAATAGCGAATATCGGAGATGGCCCTTTTCTGGGCTTCCGGCCTGGTCAACAGACCTTTTTTTTCCGCTTCCGAGTATTCCAGGAGAACACTCCATGCCGAATTGGTTAATTCCCGGGTCATGTCCCGTTTGCGGTCCATGATATTGGACCGGAAAGCAGGAATAATGACGGCAAAAATCGAAATGATAAACAAGCCGACAGCCAGCAGGGTGGGTAAAATGATCCTGGCGTCGGCGCGTTTTAAACCTGGCTCTTCCTTAGGTTTCATACGGTCGTTCCTATTTAATAAATTATTTGTTCCGGGATATAAATTAGCAGGTTAGCGGGAAAAAGTCAATCATTTCGTTTCGACTCGTGTTTGTTCGTGTTTATCCGTGTTCGTCCGCGGCTACTTTATTTCCGGGAATACTTGAAAAAAAATTCCTCTTTTTCTTCATCATTCATCATTCATTATTCACCAATTAGAGCAAGCTGTTGATTTTTTCCTCTGAATCTGTTATCGTTAATATTCCTAAATATAATGGAGGTAATTAATGAGTATAAAACAAATATTTCACGACGGAATGCAAGAATACAAAAGAAAATC
>JAUPLE010000675.1 GCA_030837085.1 Acidobacteriota bacterium
CGTAGGGGGTAATTCGATAGAAACTTATATCGAAATGGGCGGCGGATATTTTCTCAAATCCCATTCGGATATCCTGCTCTTTTTGAATAAGGTTGAGATGGCCAATATTAACGGCAGCGATTATAATGAATGGCAGGGTATCTTAAAGAGCGCATTGGGCAATATGAGAAGCGCGAAAGAAACGTATGAGCTGCTGATAAAAACGGCCGAAGCCACACCTTACAACCAGGAGATTATCGCCAGGCTCGAAAAATTCGATTATGCCTCTTTTGCTCAGGCCAATGATCTGAACGAGGTAATCTTAAAAGAGGTGGAACAGCGCCTGAGTGCAGGAGATATCACCAGTTGTTACAAAAAAGTATATGTCAATATGTGTGCAATTGAAAAGTTATTGGGATTAGCGCAGAATGAGGTATCCTTAAACAAAATGCCGGGGCTGCCGCTTTTGTGGAAGCTGAACGGTTTCTACTCCGATACCTTAAACTTTTCCCAGTATGTAGCTATGATTTTTCACAATATATAATGAATGTACGGATATAAAGAAGATGGACGGGAGGATAAAATGCCAGATATTCACGCGATGTTTAGTGAAGAGCTAAAGCGGTTTTGCAGCAGGTGGAATGTTATTTTTTGGATAGTACTTTCAGTGATGGTGCTTGCTTATGGAGCTAGAAATATATCTGAATTTAAAGCGGGAGCCGAAAAAGAAAAAATACTTTTGGATATTCAAAACCTACACTTTGAAGCAACGACTAATTATCAACTATATGGGGTAGAGGGAATAAAGACGCTCTTTGTCCCATCAGCCATCAGTATTTTTTTCGGAGATGCGGTGATACCACCGGATGTGGGTGCAAAATTCGATTCGATCGTTAGTCTCAGCATCTATAATAATTTAAAGGGGAAATCAGTAGCCGCCGGAACTCGCTCTTATATAACGGGTTTTTCCGACATTGTCCTCCTCATCCTTACCCTTCTCGGCTTATATTATGGCTATGAATCGATGCAGCAGCGGGAATATCTTAAATTCCGCACCGCAATCAAATCCCGTAAAAAAATATTCCTGGCCGTCATCGGTTCAAAGTTTATGCTTTTTGTGTTGGCTTTTGTTATCCTTGTTGCCATTCAGATTCTCCAAATGATAGCCCTCGGTATTCCCCTGTCATCTATTGAATATTCCAATTTATTCCAGTATCTTAAAGAAACGACTTTATTGCTGTTGATCTTCTTTTCATCCGGGGTAATCATCGGGGCGCTTCGAATGAAAGGTTTTTATTCCGCTATTTCCATTTTTACCATTTGGTTTGCTCTAATATTCATTTTCCCCGGCGGCCTAAATTGGTTACTAAACAGTAAACTCCCTGATTCAATGAAGGATTATCAAACTGAGCTTGAAAAATACTCAGTTCTTATGGACTTTGAGAAAAGTTTTAAAGATAAGCATGGGAAATTTTCCAGGAGTAAAATGGATGTAGCAAGAGAGTACATAGAGAAATATTGGAATGTTGTTTACAAGGAGATCAAAGCCCGGGAAGAGAAATTGAGAAATGAATTCGCTGAGGCCGTCGATGAATATAACTTCCTCTCGATTTTTTCCCCGGTCAACAATTACCTCTTAACGTGCAGCGAAATCAGCAGCCGCGGACATCAAAAGTTCCTTGACTATTACCGGTTCAACCAGGAATTGCAGGAAAAATTCGTCCGCTTTTATATCGACCGGACTTTTTACAATGACCCGAAAATAATGGTTAACTTCCTGGATAATGAAGACCCCATATACCACGCCAAAAGTACTTTACCAAAATATTTCCATTGGGGACTCCTGGTGAATGCACTCTACTGCCTTATCCTCCTGCTGATTTCTTATTACCACTTTTGCAGGTATCTGTATCCCAAACCCAAAAACGCCGAAGAATTCAGACAGGTCGATCTCCACTTTGAAAAAGGAAAAGCCCATATAATTAATTCCCCGGGTGAAGATTTCTCCGATCAATTCACCAACATCTTCTTCGGCATGGATAAATACTTTACCGGGAAAATAACCATCGACGGCAAAAACATCCTGGATGGGCAGAAGAAAGTTTTCACTTATCTTCCCGATATCAAAGATTTCCCTGAAGATATCCCGATCAAGAGTATCGTGAAACTGTTTGACGCACCCACCGCTGAATTCTCAACCATTTACGACAGGAAGTTCGGCGATCTCAAAGAAACCGAACAAGCTAATTTATTACTAACTTGCGCCCTAAATCGAAAGAGCAGTATATACCTGCTGAATAACTTCTTTTTCGCACCCGTGGAATACCTGGAAACTTACAAACAAAAAATAGACGCCCTGAAAGAAACCGGCGTATTGATTTACATAGCACGATCCGTGAATATCAGTTTTCAATCGGATTGGAATAAGTACATTGTCTTCGATCCTGTAGAGCAATCATACAAAAAGATGAGGGAACCGGGAGATATGAAGCAATAAAATATTTTTCCAATTCCCCATAAACCGCGTACGATAGGGTGATGTAAGATTAACAGTAATATGAAAGAAAACGGTCAACAACAAGCAGCAGAATTTGGTCAGAGGGTCAAAGAAATTCGCAAGACCCTGGGACTCAGCCAGAAAGATTTCGCGGACCCCCTGGGAATCTCCGGGACCTTTATTTCAGAAGTCGAAAGCGGGAAATACAAACC
This sequence comes from Acidobacteriota bacterium, assembly GCA_030837085.1. Classification (GTDB taxonomy): domain Bacteria; phylum Acidobacteriota; class Aminicenantia; order UBA2199; family UBA2199; genus JAKAGC01. The sequence continues at coordinate 2,689 of JAUPLE010000675.1, forward strand.
GTGTTATGATTTCTTCTATAATATGATGGTACAATTCAATGTTAATCTTCACTACCTGTTTACCGGTCAGGGAGAGATGTTCATCCGGGACATGAAACCGGCGGAAAGCGAAATCGAAGAACCGTTCTCATCTATTACGAAAACAGAAGATATCCTGTGGTATATGACCCGGTCGCCGATGTTCAAGCACAGTATGTTCGGTTTCGCCTCGCGGTATCTCTATGAGAATAGGACTTTTGTGGAGTTGGAAATCGCGGCCTATAAAACAAAGAAGAGTGGGGAAAAGAATAAGTCCAAATAAACCAAACCTGGTATTTTCTTGCTTCCATTTTTTTAATAGTCGTTGGGTACAGTCAGAATTTTCGAGTATGTGCAATTTATATAACGGGCATGCCATTTAGCAGGATATCGAGAATAGCCTGGCAAAATTGTCCAAAACCACATGAAGTAATTCGAGAAACCAGGCAATCCACAAGATAATGCGGACTATTACCCGTCTCTAATATTTTTTAACTGGCCTGAAAAAGTTCCCGAAAATACCCGGGAACCAAACATAATTCAACTTGCATCTTCATTTCTTCTTTTGCCAATCGCTCAATTTTGCCCGTATCACCGTATAATCATCGGAATTAAAAAAATAAATGCAGTCTTTATGCCGGCCGATAATACTCCACCGGCCATCAAAAACCTTTTCAGGCATTTCATCCTTACTTGATACCTTTATTACAACGGTTTGATAGGCTCTCTCATTGTTTTTCTCATTTATTTTCAACGTCCTCTGAAAGCAAACGTATGCTCCATCATCAAAAGCCCTCAAATCAGGGTACCAATCGAGCGTGTTTATCTCAAGATTCTCTTTACCATTTTCTTTATATACTCGCCTCAATTCTCGTTGTTTATAAGGTAAATCGAACTTATATTTCACCCGGTTGTC
>JAUPLE010000676.1 GCA_030837085.1 Acidobacteriota bacterium
ATAGCCTTTACAAATACGCATAAAGAAGAATTTCTCAAAGACAAACAAAGAGACCCGCGAATTAAAGACAATTTTGCCGAATGGAAAACACAAGTGATTTTTCCCGGATCATTCCCGGCAATCAAATACTTCTTATTGGCAGATAAAAAAATATATATCCAGACCTGGAAAACCGAAGGCAACCAATATGAGTTTTACATCATGGATTTTGATGGGAAATTGCTGAAAAAAACATTTCTGCCGCTGGTGGATAGAAGTTACCTGGTGTCTTTTCCTTTTACCATAAAGAACAACAAGCTTTACCAACTGGTAGAGAATACAGAGAACGAGGGGATGGAACTCCACATACACGATATTGAATAATTGAGCAGGTAAACCACCTCCGCGCCTCCGCGCCTCCGCGCCTCCGTTCCGCTTTTTCTGTATGGGCAAGCAGAATAATTATCATGGAGCTTGACAAAATGCAAATCTTATTATAAAGTTTTTATAGCCAGTTTTAGGAGAATATAATGCCTGAGCTTTGCCGGTTTTATGGCGACGGGCGAGTTTACCCGGATTGCCCCGTTAGAGTAAGGAGGTAAAATGTTATTGGAAGTATTAGAAGCCAAATATATCCGGGATTACCTGGTCAATTTAAAATTTAACAACGGCTATGAAGCCTATGTCGATTTAGAATCAACCCTTTTGAATGAAAAGAGAAAAATATTTAAACCGCTACTAGAGAAGGACTATTTTAAAGATTTTTCAGTGCAATTAAATACCATTTGTTGGAAAAATGAGGCGGACTTTGCCCCGGAATTTCTATATGAGCTGGGCATGCAGCAGGAAGTCAGGAAGGCAAGCTAGATCTGTCCGTGTTCGTCGCGGTCCTGTGGCTACTTTTTTTTCATCTTGAAATATCCCACCATTTTTTATACAATTAAACCGTGCCTATATGGCATTATAGGAGAATAATAATGAATAAATTATTCAAGACTCGAAATGTCTATATTATAATGACTTTTCTACTATTCGTCTTTTTCGTTCTTCCCGCTTTTTCCCTGGGCAGCGGTGAAAACCTGGTTTCAAACGTGGACGGCAAAATCCACGTGATTATCCTCCACAATGGAAACGGCAGCAGCGAAGGTTTCTGGTTTGACCAGACGGTTGTTTTTCGCGAACTGCTGGAGAAAATGGATAAGGAGGTAGGATTCGTGATCCTCCTGGGCGACGACACCAACGGCGACTCGGTTAAAGAAATACTAAAACCTTATGATACGCAAAAACTCCCGGACGGCACGGCCCGCGTCAAATACCTCACCGTAGATACCAAAACCAGCACGTTTTATCCCTGGGCGCGGGACCCATATGTAATACTCACAAATAAAGACCATCGCCTGATCTTCCTGGATAACGGATACGGTACATTGCCATTCCCGGTGGTCAAGTTTAATGAAATTTTCGAGAACGCGGAAACACGGGCCAGTACCCTTCACCGCGGCGGCGGCAATATCCGCTCCACGGATAACGAAATATTCATCGGCATGGATACGTTCCTGGGAATACGGATTCATCCGAGATACCGCGGCCATTATGATCCCGGGGAAACGATCTACTCAATGGCCAGGGATATTAAAAAGGAAGGGATTCCTCTATTTAAACAAAAATTCCAGGCTTATGTGGATTTCGTTCACAATGTCCTGGCCCCGGATAAAAAGATGATCATCCCCGGGCTGGAGACTTTTTTTGCCAAAATGGCAAAAGGGGAATTTAAATTCGACAAAAAAGTGGTAAGAGACACCGGCGCCCAGGCGGCGTATCATACCGATGTTTACCTGGGCCTGGGCCATGTGGATGAAAACGGCAAACGCATCCTATTCGCGGCAGATACCCGGTCCGCGGCCGAAATTGTGTCTAAAATGTCCCCGGAAGAAAGACGAAACGTGGAACGCAATATACCTGGACTCCTGGAAAGTGAAGGATTCACTGCCTCCGGCGTTCCGATTGCGGCGCAGCAGATAGCCCAGCGTTTCCAATGGGAGAAATTCAAACTGCTGGACCTGGGCTTGGAACAAGCCAATAAAATGGCGGATATGCTGGATGAAGCCGCCCGGGAATTGGAACAAGCGGGTTATCATGTAGTCCGGGTTCCGTATCTTCCCAATGGTCTTTTCGATGGTGAAAACCGAAATGATGGGGTGCAGGGTATTTCATATAATTATTCCAATGTGTTGGTGGAAGTCTATGGGGATGTGAAAAAAGTATATTGTCCTGGAATGGGTTTCAAGCAATTGGATGAGGCAGCGGCAGCGGCTTATGCGTCTGTTGGTTTCAAGGTTATTTTTATCAAAGGACTTTTAACCAATGCTTTGACCCCGGAAGAAGCGGGGGCCGGGCTTGATTGTCTTACATCGGAAATCCGTTTCCCGGTCCGGTGGAAAAAATCCGGTTCTTCTCCCACTTTTTAAGAAGCGAATCATTTTGTTTGTCCGGTTATTTCCTTTGCCCCCTTTAATGGTCGATTTCTTGAAGCGGCGCGCGATTACCATACAGGTGCGCGGAAAGATTTTCCAGGTGATTTTTGAAATTTTTCACCTGGCGCCACAAAATGAGAATTGCTGCCGTTCGCTCGTTCTTGTTGACAAAAAAAATAATGCATACTGTTAGAGAATAAAAGGATGAAAAATGAATGCGATTAGAGGAATATATGACTTTGAGAAATTTGTCCCACTGGAAAATTTCTCAGTGAAAAAAAGTATAAGATTATCATTACTTTTTTGGAAGAGATCGACGAAGATGAGGACTTAAGAGATTTCTCAGCACAAACCGATAC
>JAUPLE010000677.1 GCA_030837085.1 Acidobacteriota bacterium
AGATGCTTTTTCACGCTGTCAATACGTTCCTCGATAGCCCCAGGTATTATTTTTTTATTATGGGGGGGACCTTTCATGGGAATGATAAGCCGAAAGATTCATCAGCGCCCCCAACATCCCCATACACGGCCGACCAACTATTGGTTCAGCATTTTCCCGGTTTACAAATTGATACTTCAATGATATGGTAAATCATAAAACTATTTTTAAAATATATTTTTAAGGCACCATTAAGGAGATCTGATGAACAAAATAATCACGAAACGAATGGCACTGGTTTTATTGACTGCGTTTATTGTGATGGGCTGGAGTATGATCTTTGCCCGGGATGTTACGTTTTTCGGTCCCAGGCAATACACACGTAATACGGGAAAACCGGTTACGGAGACGGAATCCTTCACCTGCCCGCCCGGGTATATCGGGCCGGGCTCTACGCTACGGCTAATCAACGGCGATGGCCAGGGCAATCACCGGGTCTCCAGTGCTGAAATTAAGATTAATGGTGTCCAGGTAATAGTGGACCGGTTGGAAAACCTAATGCCTGCCCTTACTGAATCTCCAGGAGCATCGGGGCCGGAAAAGTTTCGGAATGAAATTGAACGTTATGGTTCTACAAATGAAACCCCACGCAGTGGGGATGAGAAGCCCAACAGCCCGGTCAATAACCCGGCGGTCTATGCCAACGTATTTCTCCATTCCGGCGAATTCTTCCAGGAAAGTGTAGATATGCAGATACCCTCCGGTGGTCGTGGTTTTGATTTTGCTTTCAAGCGTACCTACCGTTCCCAGTCTGTTTATTCAGGGCCATTGGGTTGGGGTTGGGACCACAATTACAATAAGCGGTTGGTAGAGATGTTGGGCGGCGATATTTTATATTACGACGGCGCCGGCAGAAGGGAGCGTTATGAAGCGATAAAACAAAACAACATTATTAAGAGCTATAAAGCGCCGTCCGGGTGGTTTACCGAGTTAAAAAAATGTGCGAACGGGTCTTTTACCCATAAGTACAGCGATGGGGTGGTGGAGTTTTTCAATGCTTATGGAAGCCTGGTTAAAATCCAGGACCGCAACCGCAACAAGATGGAATTTTTCTATGACATGGTTGGGCAATTGACGGCAGTGATGGACACCATGGGCCGGATGATTGAATTCGAGTATTACCCTTTTGAGATGAAAGCAGATGAAACCGGGGAACCCAACGCCCGTTTCAAAGCCACATCGGGGCGTTTAAAACAGGTTACCGATTTCAGCGGTAGGCAGTTGAAATTCAATTATGATTCCCTTACCGGGGACCTTTTAGAGGTCGATTTTGGGGGCAGAATCACTAAATATACTTATAGCAACAATACCGATATCTCATTGGCCCATAATTTGTTGAGTGTAACAGATCCTGAAGGAAGAACCATATTAAATGTAACCTACAATGAAGATAAGGTAATAAGTATAAATGCCGGGGGTTCAACGACTCAATTTAATACCGGTGAAACGACGGCTTCCGTTATAGACGGCAGGGGAAATACGAAAACATACACTATTGCCAATGGCCACGCGGTGCAAATCACCGAAGGCGGTTATAATACCGGTTTTCAATATAATAATGACGGACTGATCCTTTCCGCCGTTTACCCCGAAGGGAATTCCGTGGCCTACAATTATGACAGTTCCAATTCCCAGGCCCGGTCCAAAGCCAACCTCTTATCCATAGTAGAAACTCCCGGTCCCAGGGGAACCGGCGACCCGTTGGAATCGACGCGAACCACTACGTTTACCTACGAAACCTATTGCAACCAGGTCACATCCGTCACTTCTCCCAATGGCTTAACCGTAACCAACACCAATGCCGATGAAAATGGCAATTTCCAAACAGTAAGTACCAATATCCCCGGTATATCTTATTCCTTTACATATACCGAAAACGGCAGATTAAAGACAGAAACGAACCCCTCCGGCTTAACCACCACGTATCAATATCAAAACGGCGATGGCTATTTGAACCGGATTTCATCTCCTTTTGAGACGGAAAGTTTTAATCAATATGATGCCGTAGGAAACCTGTTGAATTATTCAAATTCCAGGGGAATCACCAGTACCTATGCCGTGAACCAATATGATGAAATCACATCGGAAACCGCCTCAGCGGAGGGATCGATGTCGCCGCTCAATTACAGCGCCTCTTATTCCTATTTTAAGGATGGGAATCTCCAATCGCAAGACACCATTTTCGGCACAGGCGACGGCGCCGTACAAAATAGTTCCAATTATACTTATGATGCCCGTGATAACCTGCTTACGGAAACCGAATCAGCCAGGGGAACCACCAACTACACCTATGACGGCAACGACAATTTAACAAGCATAAGCAGCGGCAGCGATTATATGTCCTTTAATTATGATGATAGAAATATGCCATCAACCTTTTTCAATGGTCAGGGGGCAAACGCCGGGGCATATTCGTTTACATATGACGGGAATGGAAATATGGTAACATCGACCGATCCGTATGGACATGTCACCAGTTACCAACATGATGGCTATGATAGGGTAAAAACAATAACCGATCCCCTGGGAAATGCATCGATAATATCCAGGGCGGAATTCGGCAACTTGCTGACGATTAAAAACATCGCGTCGTCGGGAGAAGTATTAAGAGAGACCACCCGGGTAAACGATCCATTGGGTCGAATGACGCAGTATTCGGTCAAAGTACCCGGGGGTGCAGACGAAATTTACACTTATACCTATGCGGCCGGGGGTAAAACCGTCACGATAACGGATTCATTAAACCGCTCTTGGACGGTAAAGAAAAATGATTTCGGCCAGGTGTATGAGGAAACAAATCCCGCAGGTAATAAAACAGAATATTTCTACCTGGATGGGCGCGGTAATATGACCAAAAAGGTAGAGACCGAGAAGCGACCCGATGGTACGGATGAGATTCACACCACCGAATACAGATACAATGCCTTTAACAAAATCGAAGAGATCAAAGAAAACGTGGGCACTCCCGCGGAAGCAGTCACCACTCTCACTTATGATTTTCAAGGGAACCTGGACGGCTCCATCGACGGCGAAGGGAACACGATTTCCCATAAATATGACAGCCTCGGTAGAAAAATCCGGACTAAAAAACATTTTAAAGACGGAACCGCTGTCACCACGGACTTTACCTATTATGCCAATAATTTATTGAAGACAATCAAAGACAGTAAAGGCAATACGACAACCTATGAATACGATGATCAGAAGCGGTTGACAAAAATCATATACCCGGATAATTCATCCAGTCGATACACCTATACCACAGCCAGTGTTGATAACAAAGTGTACCGGTCTGTTGTCGAGAAGCAGAGGAACGGCACCGTGGTAACGAGTTTATTTGATGAATTAAACCGGTTAAAGAGCAGGAATATTTCTCCCGCGCAAGGAATAGACGGCGTTACCGCTGAAACCTATGAATACGATGCGCTCTCACGCTTAACCAGGGCTGTCGGGGATGATTTTACCGTCGCTAGAAAGTACGATTCTTTGAACCGGGTTAACCAGGAAAACCAGACGGGGAATTTGATTCAATATACACACAGCGTAGTCGATAATCGCCGTAAAATGGCGGTTCAGTATTCCCAGGGGCGTATCTTTGAAAGAGATTTCGATATCCTGGACAGGATCTCAAAACTAAGCTTGGTAAGCGTAGGCCGGGAAAGCATTGCGGATTTTTCGTACATCGGGAAAGCCTATCGGATGTTAAGCAAGCAATGCGGCAACGGCGATGCGATCGATTTTGTTTACGACCAGGGCAGGCGATTGAATACAAAAGAAACAAAAAATCGGAACCAGGGCTTGATTAATAAATATATTTACGGTTATAATAGGGTTGGTATGAAAATGTTTGAACAAAGAGGACATGACGGCAACAAGGGCGATGCGTTTGCTTACGACGAGGTCTACCGGTTGACCGGTGTGAAGTTCAACAGTCCGGAGCCCGCCAATCCGGCCACGGCTTTATTTGAAAAACGCTGGGCTTCTCAATTGGATAAGGTTGATAATATCTTAAAAATAGTACGGCAAACAGCAGATGGAGCGACTGAAATCACAACTACCAGTGAAGGCGTCAATGCCCAGCTTAACCAGTACACCCGGTTTGATGAATGGGGGCTTTCGTA
>JAUPLE010000678.1 GCA_030837085.1 Acidobacteriota bacterium
TCATCGTCAATCCTTTTCGTAAAATGCGTATTAAGATCAGGGAACCCTTGGTATTGCCCGATGCATTGACGCTGGAAGAAGTAAAAACCTTATTCCGGGTAGTTTACAGGCAAAAGAAGCAGTTTGAGGATCGCAGTACATACGCTTACAAGTCTATTGTGCGTGATATAACGGTTTTAGAGCTTTTGTTTGCCACAGGAATCCGGGTATCGGAGTTATGTCATTTAAAAAAGGAGCATGTGAACCTGGAGCGGAAATATATCCAGGTAAATGGGAAGGGAAGTCGGGAACGGATTATCCAGGTATGCAGTGAGGAAATAGCTGCTATCCTGGAGGAGTGCATCGAATTATTTCATACTGGGGGGAATGAAGGTCAGATAATTTATTTTTTTAGTAACCGGTTAGGCCAGCGGTTATCCGAGCAGTCGGTGCGGTTCATGGTAAAGAAATATGCGGGATTAGCCGATATTAGGAGGTCCATAACGCCGCACACGTTTCGGCATACGTTTGCGACGTTATTATTGGAGGAGGGGGTAGACATACGGTACATTCAGCAGATATTGGGACACAGTACCATAACCACAACCCAAATATATACACATGTCACGAGTCTCAAGCAAAAAGAGATACTTTTCAACCAGCATCCGCGGGGGAAGATCAGTGGGGAGTGGTAGAGTGGTATGCATCTGACCAGGATTAACAGGATTAAAGGATTACCAGGCTTAAATGGTCTGGCTACTTTCAAAATCCTATTTCGTTTTGAGGGTTGAGATATAATTGGGAAACGATTACATGAGCGCATTATCGATTTTTCTTTGGTTCAACCTTTGTCATTTTGAGAAGAGAGTAAAGGAAGCCAGCAGAAAGCTTCGAATTCCCTTTCTCTTCTCTTTCTCAATTTTCGACATATAGAGTTGAATATCAAGACTTTTTACAAAATTTATGGTAAAATCTGAAATGCAAAAAAAGTATGTGAATCTAAGCTTGAGGGACGAAAATGAATACAAAAATGCCTATTTCTTCTAAATCAAGGCCTGGACCGAACTTACCGGATTGTTCATCTAGGGATCCGCGTACAAAATTAGTGGATCAAATGTTTTCCCGATGGGACAAGAAGGATACCCCCGGATGTGTCATTGCAATTATTAAAGATGGCAATATTATCTACAAACGCGCATATGGGATGGCTGACCTTGAGCGAGATGTTGCACTCACCACAAAATCTGTGTTCGAACTAGGTTCTATGTCCAAACAGTTTCTGGCTATGTGTATTTTGTTGTTAATAGAAGAAGGTAAAATTTCCCTTGATGATGACATCCGAAAATACATCCAGGAATTCCCGGATTATGGGTATAAGATAACTATTAAAAATCTTATCTATCATACCAGTGGTATTCGTGATTATTATGAGCTAATGTCCCTGGCAGGAATGCCAGTTTTTAATCACTATACCGCTAAACAAGCACTTGATATAATTGTCAGACAAAAGGACTTAAATTTTAATCCTGGAGACGAACATTTATACAGTAATTCCGGCTACTTTCTTTTAGGAATAATTGTTAAACGTATTGTAGGGGAGTTATTAGGGGAATATGCACAAAAGAATATTTTTAAACCGTTGAATATGGATTCCACACTTTATTACGATAATTTTACACGTATTGTTAAAAACCGTGCTATAGGTTATTTTTCTAAAAATGATGGTGGTTACGGTATAGGCATCAGCCTTTTTGACATTGTAGGTGATGGAGGCGTATTAAGTACTGTTGAAGATCTTTTTCGATGGGATCAAAATTTATTCAAAAATAAGTTAGGAAGAGACCCCATGAAAATCAGTCAACAATATTTTACAACTGGAATACTCAATAATGGAAAAGAACTCAAATATGCATTTGGCTTAAGAATAGATACTTATAAAGGATTCAAATTAATAACTCACGGAGGTGGATGGTGCGGTTATCAATCCCAGATAAATCACTTTCCTGAGCATAATTTTTCAATCATTTATCTCTCCAACCTTGAAGATTTTGAACCAATGGCATTGATTAATAATATTACAGATATCTACTTGAAATCGCCTCTAATTATAGAAACCCAAAAAGCTATTTCACACACATCAACAAAATCAAAAATCGTCAAATTTTCCGAAACCATATTAAAGGAAAAGGCCGGCACTTATAGAAATCCACAAACCGGACAAATCTGGAGATTATTGGTTAAAAATAAAAAATTAGAGGTCAAAACTTCCTATAGTTCAATTTTTCAAATGATCCCAATAAATAATAAAGAGTTTCAATTACTGAATGCATCGGAAGATATGCAAGTAATATTTTTTAAATCCAATAAGTCCAAAAATAAACCCAAGCGCCTTCAGATCAAAATTGAGGGTGAGGAACCTAATTTTTATGAATATGTATTACCCATATCTAGGTCTCCCCTCCAATTAGAGGAATACACTGGAAACTATTACTGCAATGAATTAGAGTCGACCTATACAATAATTATCAAAAATAATAAGTTGGTTTATTTAATAAAATTTTTGGAAGAGAGTATTACTCTTGAGCCTACATTCAAGGATGAATTCGTAGATAATGATCACGTTTTTCGCTTTACCCGAAATAAAAATGGACTTATTTCTGGATTTAATGCGTGGACTGACCGAATTAAACCGATACTTTTTAAAAAAAAGCTACAGTTACTAAATTAATGAATCTCTAGCAATTAACGATCGACACTTCCCTTTTTTCGGATTCATTTTTACATTTTTTTATAACTCTGTCTTTTTACTCTCAACTTAATATCAAAATCCTCCCAGAAACACTGGATAACTTAAAATTATGACACAAGAAAAGCATATAATAAGAAACGAAAA
>JAUPLE010000679.1 GCA_030837085.1 Acidobacteriota bacterium
TAAATGGCAAGGAAATTGTTTTTATCTTTTTTATTCACGCCCCTTCCGTTCTTCGCGGCTAATAATAAAAACATAAACTGTACGCCAGCGAACACCCCGTGTACGCCAGCGAACACCCCGTGTACGCCAGCGAACACCTCAACCTTTCACACTTAGAGTCACACATCGGGAAGAGAACCGGAGATCAGCATATAACTATAATCCCCTGGTTGAAGCAATACACTCACTTATCCTGGCACACTTCTTGCTGATACTATACCTAGGAGAAAATGAACATGGGTATGGATAAACCAATTGAAAAAAAGAAATGGCCGCCGAAACGGATAATAACATACAGCGCTGTCGGCCTATTTGTCCTGGTGGTTGGCTACCTACTGATCTTTGAAACAGGAGGGTCTTCTCTAAATGTGGAAAAAGAACGTTTGACTATCTCCACTGTAACAAAAGGGCCATTCCAGGAATTTATTCCTATTATTGGCAGTGTACTCCCGCATCGGACCATCTACCTGGACGCCGTCATCGGTGGCAGCGTCGATAAAATCTATCTAGAAGCTGGCGCCCAGGTAAAAGAAGGCGATAAAATCCTGAAATTGTCGAATACGAACTTGCTGATGACCCTCTTAAATAACGAAGCGCAAATCAACCGGGCCAGCAATGACCTTCGCTCTACCCGCCTGCAACTGGAACGAAATCGCCTGGATCTGAAAAGACAACGGACAGAAGCGGATTATTTTTTAAAGAGGATCAAACGTAGGTTTGAACGCAACGAGGTTCTATTCAAGGAAAGCTTTATCTCGAAACAAGACTACGATGATTTTAAAGACGAATACGAGTACCAGAAAAAAAATAGAGAGCTGACTATCGAAAGCCAGGAAAAAGACCTTAAATTCAGCGAAGAACAAGTAACACAATTAGAAGCCTCGGTAAAACAAATGGAAACCAACCTGGTCCTGCTCAAGGATCAACTGGAAAATTTAACTGTAAAAGCCCCTATCAACGGCTATCTTACCTCGTTAACAGCGGAAGCCGGCCAGTCCAAAGCCCAGGGCGAAAGACTGGGACAAATCGATGACGTAACCGGTTTCAAGGTAAGAGCCCCAATCGATGAGCATTACATCAGTCGAGTAGAGGTGGGAAAAATCGGTCAATTTGATTTTTCCGGCAGTACGTACGATCTGAAGGTAACCAAAGTCTACCCGGAAGTCAGAAATGGACAGTTTGAAGTAGACATGGAATTTGTTGGGAAAAACGCCGAAGGTATCAGGAGAGGGCAAAGCATTCATATCCGCTTACAATTGAGTGATATGTCCCAGGCCATCCTTGTTGCCAGGGGCGGCTTTTATCAAACCACCGGCGGCAATTGGGCGTATATAATGGACCCATCCGGTAAATACGCGACAAAAAGACAAATCCGGCTGGGCAGACAAAACCCGGAATTCTTCGAAGTGCTGGAAGGTCTGACACCCGGCGAACAGGTCATTACCTCATCATACGAAAATTACGGCGATATGGACCGCCTGGTATTAAAATGAAAAAATTTGGCCGCGGACGATGTATCCTGTGGCTATTTACTATAGGAGAATGATTATGATCGAAACTAAAAATTTAAGAAAACTTTATACTACTGATGAAGTGGAAACCACTGCTCTTAACAAAGTCAATTTGAAAGTAAACGAAGGAGAGTTTGTGGCGATTATGGGACCTTCGGGCTGCGGTAAGTCCACCCTCTTGAACATCCTGGGCTTGCTGGATAACCCCACCGATGGGGAATTTTACTTCCTGGATACCGAAGTATCAAAGTATACTGAGAAACAGCGCGCCCATTTACGGAAAAAAAATATCGGTTTTGTATTCCAGAGTTTTAATCTTATCGATGAATTAACCGTCTATGAAAATGTCGAACTTCCCCTCCTCTACCTCAAGATGCCGGCTTCGGAACGCAAACAAAAAGTCTCCCATGTACTTGAACGGATGCAATTAATTCCCAGGAAAAACCACTTCCCCCAACAGTTGTCCGGCGGTCAGCAGCAGCGCGTGGCGGTTGCCCGGGCCATTGTCAGCGAACCCAAATTAATCCTGGCAGACGAGCCCACGGGAAACCTGGATTCCGCTAACGGTGAAGAGGTTATGAGACTTGTTACCCAATTGCATGAAGCCGGAACCACGATTATCATGGTTACCCATTCCCCGGCCTATGCAGAATTTGCCCAACGGGTAGTCCATCTCTTCGACGGCCATATAGTTACTGAAAACATCAACAGCAAAGAATTCCACATCTAAATATTGAAGAATAACAACTATTTGGGGCGAACACATAGGTTCGCCCCTACAAAAACAAGATGTTTGGAAATTACTTGAAAACTGCTGTCAGGAATATCTGCAAACACAAAGGACACTCATTTATAAATGTTTCTGGGCTGGCCCTGGGAATGGCCATTTGTATTCTAATCATGTTGTGGGTTTATGATGAATTGCAACTGCGGGCAAATACCCCGGGGACAGGTGATAATACCAATATTTATCTTTTCTCAGCCCTGGCATTTATTATTTTACTGATGGCCTGCATCAATTTTATGAACTTGACCACCGCCAGGGGCGCCGAACGGTCAAAGGAAGTCGGCATCCGGAAAGTAGTAGGCGCGCGGCGTACCGGGATTATAAAACAATTTTTCAGCGAATCCTTCCTCCTGGTTTTCTTTGCGCTGATCCTGTCCGCTATCCTGGTGGAATTACTGCTCCCGGCGTTTAACCGACTTACAGGGAAACAATTAACGTCAACCTGGCTGGGCAATCCCTATATCCTCCCCGGTATGATTGCTGTAACCCTGGTTACAGGCATTATGGTCGGCAGTTATCCCGCTTTTTTCCTCTCTTCCGTTCAACCGGTAAAAGTGCTGAAAAGCGCATTAAAACCGAGAACAAAGGGCGGCCTCCTACGGAAAACATTGGTGACTTTCCAAATTTCCCTGGCCGTTATTTTCCTGGTAGGAAGCATGGCTATTTACCGGCAACTGGATCATATAAAAAGTTCCCTGGATATGTTTCGCGACAGTATCTATGCAGCGGAGAAACAGGTAATGATGATATTCATCTATCTATCGTTCCTGGCGATATTCATGGCCTGTCATGGATTATATGGACTGACTGTTTTCGTGGCGGAACAGAGGTCCCAGGAGATGGGCATCCGTAAAGTGCTGGGCGCTTTTCGGGCCGATGTGTGGCGACTATTTTTCTATCAATTCATGAAATGGATAATAACCGCAAATCTTTTGGCCTGGCCCATCGCCTATTTTCTGCTGGATAATTTATTCATCCGGAATTTTGCCTATCGTATCCCTATCGGGCCCTGGCCTTTTGTATTGTCAGGTATTCTGACATCTGTTATCGCTTTATTGACTGTCGGGTTTCAAACCTTTAAAGCAGCCGCCGCCAACCCCAGCGACACACTCCGGTCTGAATAGGGTGCCTTTTAGCCCTGAATGGAGTATAATTAGGGTATGAACAAGAAAAAAGTCGTTGTCGGTTTGAGCGGAGGCAAAGATTCTACCACCGCTGTGCTGCTGCTGAAAGAGCAAGGGTATGACGTCCATGCGCTGACGATGAAATTGGGCATCAGAGATGAAGAGGTACGGATTATAAAAATAAAACACCTGGCCGATGTGCTGGGGGTCTCTTTTTCAACCGTAGATATCAAGCAAACGTTTAAAGAAGAGGTAATCGATTATTTTGTAAATGCGTATGCGGAGAGCCTGACGCCGAATCCCTGCGTTGTGTGTAACAATGAGATTAAATTCAACCTACTGAAAAAAGAGGCGCTGGAGAATCTGGGGGCGGACTATTATGCCACGGGCCATTATGCCAAAAAAATCGAGATTGATGGCCGCTTTTTTTTGACAGAACCGGAAGACCGGGTAAAATCACAGATATATTTTCTCTCCATGATCGGCAATGAAGCATTGAAACAGGTGCTTTTTCCCATTGCCGACCTTTCTATCGAGCAGGTGCGGGAGAAGGTGAAAGATTTACCCTTGGCCAATAAAGCCGAGAGCCAGGATGTGTGTTTCTTGCAAGATCAGAAATTGATTGAATTTCTCCAGGAGTATTTACCTCCGCGGTATTTCCGGGATGGTGATTACCTGGATACGGAGGGGGACAAGATCGGCCGGCACAGGGGGGCGGTATATTTTACCATAGGTCAGCGTAGGGGAACGCGATTTGCCTCGGACCGGAAGTTGTATGTAGTTAATAAAAATGTTAAGAGTAATACAATTACATTAGGAGAGGAGAAATATCTCTATTCGCAGGGCGTGACGATTGTGAAACCCGTATTTTGGCGGGAGATAAAAAAGGGAGAAAAATTTAAAGCCAAGTTCAGGTACATGAGTTCTTTTAGCGATGTATGTATAACGGACGTATCGGATGTTTATATAAAGGCGTCATTTGAGAAGCCGGTGCGGTCGATTACGCCGGGACAGGTAGGGGCGTTTTATGATAATGAGGTGATTGTTGCCGCAGGATTTATCGATCATCGATAGGTTGCACTGTTTATATTATAATGCGGCGGTCAATTCGTGTTTATACAGGTCAATATAGAAATTTAGTTTCCCGGGGATAATGGCGGGGTCGGTGATTAGCATTAAAAAATATTCAGGTGTAACTGAGAAAATAATTAAAAGATAGCCGTGAAAATGAAGCTTTATAAAATACTTCTCCAGTGAAAACTTCAGGCTGTCCAGCCTTGAAACGATATCGGCCATTTCAGCCCCGGCAAGCTCCAGGTCAATTGCCACGGTCCTGGAAAAGTATTTCCTTTCCAGTTCGAGTCCATCCTTTCCCCATATACCTATCATTTTAATTTCATTGTTTTTTTCGTGAAGCTTGCAAAAAGTATCTTCGAACAAGTTACGCTCCTTTCATTTGAATTAACTTTAAGAATTCGCTCAATCGTCGAATTTTTTCCCGGCCCAGCCGGTGGGCTTTCAATTGTTTTACCCTCAATAAAAATCGACCTTCCTTTCGTGCGGCGTACAACTTTTCATAAATTCCCAGGGCGTCGTCGTAAAGCCCCTGGGACAGGTAAAGCTCTGCCGCACTTTCTGTCACAAATTCCGTCGCCGGCCCCGGTTCGCCTTCTCCCAAGGCTGTTGCCTGCGTGGTTTCTACCACTGGGACCTGCGCATTCACTTCTAATGGTGGGGGTTCTTCCGCCGATTCGACCGTCTCTTCGTTATAAAACTCCGAGTAGGGCTCAGCAGCCTGGGAGTTCATGAAATCGACTTCCGCGGCTACATCTCCTACTTCCGGGATTTCAGCCATTCCCTCCATTTCCGTTATTTCCGCAATTTCCGCAATTTCCGCGGCGTCAACCACATCAGCGGCTTCAGTCAAGTCTGCGTCAGTCGTTTCAGCTAATTCAACCACATCAGCCATTTCCGGGGCTTCTTCCAATTGGGAAATATCCACGACATCAGTTTCTGGTCCCTGTCCCTCTTCGAATATCATTGGCGGTAGGGTAGGGGATTCAGCCGGTTCGAGATCTTCAGCTTCGAGTGTTTCCATGGATTCAATCGCCGCCGGGGCTTCTTCCGGTTCCATCGGTTCCAGGCGCACACCGAAATCCAGCGGCGACAATGTTTCCCCGTCAAGTTCCGGGACAGTATCCGCTTCATCATTGTCCGCCTGGGGATGAGAGATGAAATCCATTAAATTTTTTCCTTTCGGTTCGCTGCCGCCGCTCAATTTTTTCAGGCCCTTAATCTTCTCCATGGAATCCCTGGCCTCTTCGTTAAAGGGGTCCTGGAAAAGAACCTTATTAAAATAATCATACGATTCTTCGTATTTATTCAATTTCAAGCTAATGGTTCCCAGTTCCGAGAGCAGATTAATATTATCCGGGGAAGATTGCATCATCTTTAACGCCGCTGTCTCGGCATCTCTCAAGCGGTTCAATTCCTTTAAAACTTTTACATGCAAAATACCGATATAATACGAATTAGGGAAATCGCCGATCAATTTTTGAGCAAAGGTAAGGGCTTCGGAGAATCTCTTTTGTCTAAAAAGATTCTCCAAAGCCTGCAACTGTATTCGTTCATTTTTCAAATCAACCATTCGTCACTCTTAAATGTTTACTCTTAACGATTTCCCGGCAGCTCCTATGATCCCTGTTGACGGACCTTTACTATTGCAACAGCGCCATTTTCTGTGGCCGTAATATAGATTTTGCCTACCCTGTCGGAAGAAGAAGGATTGGCACCTTGTATCTTTACCTCGAACTCATCATTATGCAAGGTATCGCCGCTGGTGGGTTTAATACCGAGCCAGGTGGCGTCGCTGTCCAGGGTCCAGTTCAATACATCGTCGGTGGTCGGATTGGAAACAGTGACGGTATATTTGACATTACCGCTGGCCGGGACGTAAATGTCGGCAGGCGTGGCGGCAAGCGACGGGGTCACATCGCTAACCAACTGGGTAACCGTGATAACGACTTCGGCGCTCAAAGTATTTGTCGCTGTTATCGTGACCTTGCCGCTTCGAGTTGCCGTAGTTGTGTTTTCGGAGGCAGTCATGGTGAAGTTTCCCGGTGTGGTCCCGGAGGAAGGCGAAACCGTTAACCAATTGATATTCGGTATGGCAGCGTAAGCGATCTGGGCCTCCTTGCTGAGGTTATAAACATTCACCACCTGCGAGCCGCCGCTGTTAGGGGCGTCCCAGGTCAGGATGTCCGTGGACAGTTTATTGGTAACCGTGGTTTCCGTGGCAATGAAATCAAGGTTATAGATGTTTGTCGACACCCCACTGGCAATGGGATACTCAGTCGGGGTGAACGTATATTCCGATGCTGCGGTAATGCCTGCCCATCCGGCATCAGGGGTAGTTTCCCCTGTATCGGCGCCGGCAATGATGCTCCCATACCAACCGGGGGCCACATAGAATCCGTACTCGCCGGTGGGCAGGAGGCTGACGGTAGTCCCGCTGGCATGGCCTTCGTCACCCTTCAACTGGACCACTACCTCCCCTATACCAACCAAAGCAGGTGTATAGACATGTCCCGTAATAAGAAATCCCTGGTTCACGTAAGGGATAACCTGGATGGGGATAACATCGTAGACTTGTGCGTATGTATTGTCGAGCCCGGTTTCATCTACCAGCGTGGCGGATATATAGACTGTTTCCGTCATCGAAACAGGTGCAGCGGGTGGAATATAAAAATTAATTTCCGCCACGCCGCTGGAATTTGTAGTACGAACATCGCTGAGTTGGTTACCGTCTAAATAACCGTAATTGCCTGCCTGGAAAACTACTGTTTTACCGGTCACGGGTGTTCCGTCATTATTCTTCGCCGTTACGGTGATATGGGAAGAAACAGCGGGTGCAGTTCTCGGCACATAAAGCGAAGAAGGGTTGGCGGTTCCCGACAATATAACACGATAACCAGCAGGAGGTTTCATGTTCGGGTCGCCCTGTGAATTCCTCTTACAGGAGATGCTGCTTAAAAACCCCATAAATAACAAAAAAATAAATAAATATATCACTGTCGATTTTTTCATAATGCTACCTCCTTTTTAATATTACTGCTCTTCATCGGCGAAATTGGCGCACCATACGGATATACTTCCTTTCACAGGGGCCACTCGCCTACCTGCCAGGTCCTTGCCATAAAACGTAATGTTGGCTTCTAACTTCAGTACTTTCTCGGCGCCGCCGTAAATCAGTTCCACCAGGGGGGACTCTAATTTGGCAGTTTGTTGGATCAACACAAAACCATATTCCGTGGAATTTTCCACTTCAACCAGGAAATTTACTTTTTGTGAAAACCCGTAAGGCACATCCTTTCCTTCTACCCCGTTTGGCCTATCCGAGCGGGTATAAGAAATATCGATTTGATCTACGATAACATCCTGGTAATGCGTATTAACTAATGAGCCAGGGTTTATCAACTCCGCCCGCAAGGTGGCCGCGGCATTATCATTAAAAATAGACCCGAGGGTTTCCACATCGGAAAACACCGTGGTTGATCCATCTTCTCCATTCAGATCCCTGCCGGTAATGAGATCGATGATCAGTCTCGTACCGGAGTCGGATAGATTCTCTATTTTATTGCACCCGGTCATAATGACCGTGAGCGACGTGAGCGACGCTATTAAGCCTATTATCATTAGAGATAATAATTTATGCTTCATGGAATTCCTCCTAATTAACATACATAATTACTTTACTATCCGTGGAGTTATAAAAATCAATAACTCCTTTTGTTCGGTTCTGCGGCTGGACTTTTTGAAGAGGTTGCCCAATATAGGGATCTTGCTAAAGAAAGGTGTACTTTCACCGGAATCGGCATCCTCAACTTTGTACAGCCCACCGATAACGAGCGTACCGCCATCATCTACTTGTACCACGGTTTCAATGGTTTGGGTGGTAATAGGTGGAATATCATTCACCCTATTGGCAAAATCAGGGGCGTTGTTTTTGATATCGACATCGATAATAATTGTTCCTTTAGCGGTAATTTGAGGTTTTACCTTCAGTTCCAAAGCTGCAGGCACATATCTTACCTGGATGGTATTGTTCTGGATGGTCTGGACAGGAATAGATTTACCCTGCTGAATCTTGGCTTCCATATTATTCTGGGTGGTGGTCCTGGGCGCGGATATGATTCGTCCTTTTCCCTTGGCCTCCATGGCGGAAAGCGCCACATCCAGGCGAAAACTTTCGGACGCATTGGCCAGTGAAAAACTAACTCCGCTGTTGGCGCCGGAGGCCGGGAGATTTACCGCATATCCCCCCAACAAACCTTGACCTATGATGGAATTGGGAAACTTCAACGATGTCTGTGTGCCATAGGCTGCATCGGCTGCAAAACCAAAACCCCATTGGATACCAAGACTCTTTGTGTAATTGGAGTTGGTTTCCACGATCCTGGCTTCGATAGACACCTGTGGATTCGAGGAATCCAGGGTTTGGATCAAGCGATCCAATATCTCGATCTTATCGGGGACTTCGGAAATGATTAAGGTATTGCTCCTGGCATCTGTGATTATTTCGCCCCTCTGTGACAACTGCTTCTTTAAAATCGGGGCCAATTGCGCCACCTTGGCATAACTCAGTGTACGGGTAAAGGTCCTCAGTTCACCCTCCATTTCCCTGGACTCTCTCAATTGTCTCCTGGCCTTGGCTTCGCTGGCCAATACGGCAACCTTTCCGATACGCAAGAGATTACCTTCCCGCACCATATCCAGGCCGTTTACTTTCAAGAAATATTGAAGCGCCTGATCCCATGGAACCTGGTACATGCGTGCGGTAATGGTACCGGTGACCCCGGGGTCGATAATGATGCTTAACCCGGACAACTTGGAGAAAAACAGCATCACGTTTTCCAGATCCGCATTTTTAAAATCAAAATCCATTGGATCGCCCACATATCTTCTACTGCTGCCGCCCACTTCTTGCAGCAAAAAGGATTTTTGGCTGTCGGACTCAAAATCTTCGCCTTCCAGATCGCTGGAATTTTCACGCTCCGGCTTCGACGTAGATAAAGTATTCAGGGTACTCTTGGTGACCTGTGATTTCTCCTCGGCGAAGAAGTCATTTTCCTGTTGTGCAGGGATGGTTTGGCTCATTTCATTATTGATTTGTGGGGCAGTCGTAATAGTATGGGGAGTGGGGGTATCGGACGTCTTGACTGTTGAAGAGGTGTCACTTCCCGGCTTTGAGTTCCGGGCCATCATATCCGGCGGTTGGGATTCGGTCTTCATCTCTTTTGGAGAAGTTTTTCGTGACTTATTCGCTTCATCGGCCGCCTTATCGACTTCATTGAAAAATTCCACCACCAACATGTTGTTTTCATTATTGAAAGATACGTTATAATTTTTTAAATAGGATAAGTCAAATACCAAACGGAACACGGTAGGGGTATTGTAGGCGCCCCTGAAGGTTTTGACGTTCAGACAATCAACCGGTTGTTTAAACTGTTTTGCCCGGGTATTTTTTAGATCAACGGCCAGGCGCACCGGTTCCTGTATCACAGGTATTACTTCATAATCCACCGGACCGGAGAGATCGAACTCGAATCGAACCCGGTTATCGCTTTTTTCTGCCAATTTAAAATCTTTTATTTCGCTGACGCCATAAGATCTAACCGCATCGGGTTTAGGAGTTGATACAGATGCTGATGTGGGTATTGATGTGGGCGTTGAGGGCGTCGACGCGGGAGTTGATTTAGGTGTCGATGCAGGAGTCGATTTGGGCGTCGATGCCAGAGCAGGTGAAGACGAAGCCGGCGCCGCAGCATTGGTTGTAGGAGTAGGCACGGTCTTGCTTTCGGTCTCAGTAGTCTTACTGGCAGCGAGTCGCTTAAGGTTAGGGAATTCGATGAATAATCCCTCCTGGTTTGTAAATACCCTGTAATTGACCTTTTCCTTTAGCTTAATACTGACATCGACAAATTTTTCTTTTTTTTCTACTTTGACAGTATCGATCACAGGGGATTCGAATTTGAACAGATCTTTGGGTACGACAAAATCGACATCCGGGATTCTCATTACAATGAGCCTTGTGTTATCTTCCTCAGGGTAAAAAAGATCCGGGATGGGAATGATTGCATCGGTGATAAAATGCAATTGAACGAAATCGTCTCCTTTTAGATATTCGACATCTGTAACAGCAAATTTCGCCTTGGCATCAAGGGGTAAACACAAAAGGCTCACCACCATGAATAAGGCTAATATTGCAATCGTTTTAATCCTCATTGTTCTTTCTCCTTTTCAGGATTTAACCATTTGATAACTGTTTTTTCTTTAGTGCCACCCAGGGCAATGGTTAATATTTTTTTGAAAACCACACTATTGGCATTTATTTCGATAATTTCACCGTCATAGACGCTTTGTCCGATCTGCACATCATAAGGTTTACTGTCGGGCCCTTTAAATAAAGCGATATATTTACCATTCCGGTTAACGATTCCTTCCAGTTCCAGTTGTTCGATTTCCAGTCCCGCGATTCCCTCTTTGGCTTCTTTTTTCAATTTGGTGCTTTTACCCATCAATAAGTCCCAGAAGGGGTCCCGCCTACCTTTGGGTCTATATACAAATTCTCCTGTATCTGTCGCCATATCCGAATCCGCATCCAAACCCTCAATTGCTCCAGGACCTGTTTCGGTATCTACTTTTTCTTCTGGTACGCCGACTTCCTGGGTTGTGGTTTTTTTATCATTCTCCTGTTTTTGTTGTTTTTCCTGGGCAAGGCCGCTCAAGCCGCTGATAGCCACTAAGGCTACTATTATACCGAATAAAAATGTTTTCATTTTCATTTAAACTCCTTCCAATTCACGTCCCCCCCCCTCTTCTTCTGTTTTCCGGGGTGCTTTCCTGGGGGCCGCGGCAGGTTTGGCCGAGGTTTTCGCTTTTTCTTTGAAGGTATAAGTTACGGCAGTGAAGGTTGCTTTTACTGTGAAATCACGTGTCATCTTGGAAAGTGGTTTTAGCGTCAGGTTGTTGACAGTAAAGATTTTCTTTAATTTGGCCAACTGGTCAAAAAACATTCCCAGGTTATGATAATTACCGTCAACGGTAATACCAAAGGGGATTTCGACATAAATTTCCTTTGGTTGTTGAGCCATGGTAGTCCACTTTTGGATATCCAACCTGGCGCTGGTGATTATCGACTGGACCTTTTTCAGTACCTGGCTGACTTCCTCTTTTTCCGGTAAAATTTCTTTCAGCTTTTCCAGGGTTGCTTTATTTGCTGCTACTTCTGCTTCCAGTTCTTTTACCTGGGACTTCTTTTTTTCAAGCGCCCGAATCTCTTTCTCAAGGTTCACTATCTGGTTAGTAATACCTACTATCCTGGATTGGCCATCCGAATAATAAGCAAAGTAGAAAATAGCAAAAACAATCCCGCCGATCAGTAAAAATACAACCAACTGACCATACCAGGGCAAATTTTGTA
>JAUPLE010000680.1 GCA_030837085.1 Acidobacteriota bacterium
ATACCCCGATGGTATTGACTCCCGCCGCCGTGCGGGAACCGGTAACCTCGGCGCAGGCCCTGACATACGACGCCGTCATCGCCGGTTTGATCGACCAGGTCACCCTGGCCAAAGTGGAAACTTATGAGAAGAACCTGAGCGGCGTAAACCCGGTGACTATCGGCGGCAGCAGCTATACCATCGCAACCCGTTACAATAACTCCGGGATACCCATTTCAAAAGCCACCCAGTATGTTTATGAGTTTATGCAGGGTTTGGGACTGGCGGTAAGCTACCACGATTGGTCGCTTTCAGGTTATACCGGCCGGAATGTCATCGGCCAGATAACCGGCGCCACCCAGCCCAATGAGATCGTACTAATCACGGCCCACCTGGATGATATGCCCTCCGGGACCACGGCCCCCGGGGCCGACGATAACGCCAGCGGCTGCGTGGGCGTCATGCTGGGCGCCGAGTTGCTCAAACAGCAGCAATTTAAACGAACCGTACGGTTCGCGTTTTTTACCGGCGAAGAGCAAGGGGTCCTGGGCAGCAACGTCTACTCCGACCTGGTTTACGGCAATGGCGATAATATCGTTGCCGTTTACAATATGGATATGATCAGTTATGACGCCATCGGCCTGCCGTATTTGCGGCTGCATACCCGCACCACCAGCAACCCCGGCTACCCCGGCGACCTGGCCATTGCCAATACCTTCATCGATGTGGTGAATACCTACGGTTTGAGCAGCGGCCTTTCCCCCATTATTACCGCGGACGGTGAATCCCGCAGCGATCATGCTTCCTTCTGGAGCAACGGCTATTCGGCCATCCTGGGCATCGAAGACCATATTAACGATATGACCCCCTATTACCATACGACCTCGGACACGGTTTCCACCCTTAATTGGACCTATTTTGTCAATTTCGTCAAGGCCGCGGTCGGGACCGCCTCGCATCTGGCCCTTCGCGATGACGGCGCCATTAGTGCCAATTTCAGCGGCGCTCCCACCAGCGGCGCCGTGCCTTTGACTGTCAATTTCACCGATTTATCCGTAGGCGCCACCTCGTGGTCCTGGAATTTCGGGGACAGTGGCACTTCCACCGCCAGGAATCCCAGCCATACCTATACCTCCACCGGGCTGTACACCGTAACATTAACCGCCAGCAACGCATCCGGCTCCGACGTCATGACTAAAACCGATTATATAACCGTTACGCCGCCCGCGGCCCCGGTTGCCGCCTTTACAGCCAGCGCCACCAATATCACCGTCGGCAACAGCGTTACCTTTACGGATCAATCCACCAACAATCCCACCTCCTGGTCCTGGACCTTCGAAGGCGGCACACCCGCCACCAGCACATCCCAAAATCCAACGGTAACCTATAATACCCCCGGCGTATTTAACGTCACTTTAGTGGCCTCCAATGCCCAGGGCAGCGATACCGAAGCCAAAGTCGATTATATTACCGTGTCCGAAGTGCCCTACTGCGCCTCCCAGGGAAGTAATTACAGCATGGAATGGATCGCCAGGGTTACAGTCGGGTCCATGGATAACTCTTCCGGCGCTGCCGGGTACACCGATTTCACCAGCATTACCTGCAATTTAACCGGCGGTACTTCAGCCAGCGTCAGCCTGTATCCCGGATTTTCAAGCTCTACATATTCCGAATACTGGAAAATCTGGATCGACTATAACGGCGACCATGATTTCCTGGATACCGGCGAAGAAGAGTTCAGCGGCTACGGTACTTCCACTGTTTCCGGTAGTTTCACCGTCAACAGTGGGATCGATATCGTAACCAGGATGCGAGTATCCATGAAATACTCGGCTTACCCGACGTCCTGTGAAACTTTTTCTTATGGCGAAGTGGAAGATTATACGGCTAATATCGTCAGCGGTACGGGCAATCTCCCGCCCACGGCCAATTTCACGTTCACTACCAATGGCCTGACCGCTACCTTTACCGATGCCAGCACCGACTCCGACGGCAGTGTGGTAGCCTGGTCCTGGAATTTCGGCGACGGCGGTACTTCCACCTTGCAGAATCCTGTTCATACGTATGCGTCGGCCGGGACATATAACGTCACCCTGACGGTTACCGATGACGACGGTGCTCAAAATGCCATTACCAAACCCGTGACCGTTTCCACCACCCAGATGTATGTTTACAACATCTCCCAGACCATCACAAAGGTTTCCAAGAAGTACAAATCAACGGCCGTGGTCACGATTAGGGATACCAATAACGCCGCGGTTGCCAATGCCACGGTTTACGTTACCTGGAGCGGCGTTGTAACCGGGAGTACATCGGGAGTCACCAACACCAGCGGCAACGTGACTTTTACATCCGCCCTGGTCAATAAAACCGGGCCTTTTACTATTACTGTAACCAACGTCACCCACGCCACCATTCCCTACAATTCCGCGCTCAACATCGAAACTTCCGATACCGCATCTTATTAAGAACCGGTTCTCATATAGGATTTGTAAATTAAAAATGAAGTAGGGGTTTGATTAATCAAACCCCTACACGTTACACGTTACACGTTACACGTAGTACAAACCACTCCTTTATTGAGAGCGGGCGACGATGCCTAGCTTTTCTCTCATTTGCGGGTCGTCTACCAGGGCAGCGGCCAACACATTGATATACCGACGCATCCATTTCAAATAAACCGAGTAGGCCTCATTTTTCGCCGCCGTAGCCCGTTGGGCTTCGGCCCTGGCGTTTTTGTGGGCCGTTTCCGCGGCTTGGGTGTTTACAAAGGCCTGCTTTGCCTCATCTACCATTGCCTGGGGCACGCCCACTCCCGCCAACAGCCCGGTTACCGCCGGAAGATCCACCAATCTCTTGAAAAAGTACTGGTTCGCTTCCGACCAGGGTCCATAGGCAATTTTCGTCAAATCCGCCGGTTTCAGATTGGCCAGGGTTTCCGGGTCGTCTCTTAAGACCAGGCGAAGCGCCTGCACGATGCGCGAGTTTTTTTGCCTGGACACTTTCATTAAGTCCATGTACTTCGTGTAGGCATTCAACTGCGCCGTATAAGCCGTTTTCTGCGCCTCATAGGTTGTGTTAAGCGCATCAAAATAAGCCTGGCCCTGGGCTATCTTTCCCGCGCCGTAGCCCACGCTGGCCGCGCAGGCCTTGAGTCCCGGGTCGTCGGCCGAGAGTTTGAGCGTGTTTCTACCCACGGCCAGTTTTGTTTCAAAGGCTTCGCCGGGGTTTCTTTTTTTCGTAGTTTTTTTTGTATCGTCCGGGGTGGTTTCGCCCGTGGTGTTTTGTTTGGTCTTGTTCTTTTTAGTCATTTATAAATCTCCTTATATTTATTTTACGGGAACAGGGTCCGGAAGTATTCGCGTATAAAGGATAGTGGAATACAGGGGAAGGCTGCGCCCGGTAGTTTTGCTGTTTTCGGGGGTCGAGTTGCCACACAAAGCACCCTTTGAGTGGCAAGTTGGGGTCGAATTGCGACTCAAAGCACCCTTTGAGAGGCAAGTTGGGGTCGAATTGCGACTCAAAGCACCCTTTGAGAGGCAAGTTGGGGTCGAGTTGCGACACAAAGCACCCTTTGAGAGGCAAGTTGGGGTCGAGTTGCGACACAAAGCACCCTTTGAGTGGCAACTTAGGGTCGGGAAACGACTGGACGTACCCGTCCAGTGTTTTCACCGCGGTGGTATAGCTTCGAATATCACGTTTCTTTTTGCCCATTTTCTAATTATAACGGCTTGCCTATAGTTTTTCAACTAAATTCTTCAATTTTTTAATAATTTTTCTTTTTTTTTAATTCCGCAACCGGGCCGGGTTCAGCAAACTTTTTCTTTTCCAGCAATTCAAATTTTAAAAAGGATTTTGGGCGAACACATAGGTTCGCCCCTACATAAATCAATCGAATTGCCTGGATGGTCGGATTTTTTTGATTTTGTAGGGGCAGACCTGCGTGTCTGCCCTTTTTTGAAATTTTTTTATAAGTCAAAATGAGAATGGCCGGTCCATTATTCTTTTTCCCTCTCTTTTCTGTTATAATTGGAAGCGTTTAATGTGTAATGTGTAACGGTGTAACTGTGTCACGTGTAACGGAGGCGACCATGAGTAACGACTTAAAGCTTATTGAGCAATTGCAAAAGGAGACGGGGATAACATTGGAGCGGGTTCCCCTTGAAAGGATAGGGTATCCTCTTGTTACCGGTTTCTCGGTGGACGAAAACGGGCGGGTGCGAGGTCTGACGATTTATAGTAAAAAACTGCGTCGCCTACCTGCACTGCTCTCAAAATTTCAACGACTGGAAAAGCTGGCCCTACCGTACAATCAAATCAGCGATATATCAAGCCTCAACGAGTTGAAGGGGTTAACGGATTTATCTTTATCCTACAATCAAATCGGCGATATATCAAGCCTCAACGAGTTGAAGGGGTTAACGGTTGTAAATTTAACCGGCAATCAAATCAGCAATATATCAAGCCTCAACCAGTTGAAGGGGTTAACGCATTTATATCTGGAAGGCAATCAAATCAGCGATATATCCAGCCTCAAAGAGTTGAAGAAATTAAAACAATTATATTTAATGAATAATAAAATCACTCATATGCCCGCTGAATTTCTTGACCTGGGGCTGGAGATTAAATGGGGAGCGGATCGTGAAGACGGCATTTTCCTGGAACACAACCCCCTGGAATCGCCGCCCGTGGAGATCATCAAAAAGGGCAATGACGCAATCCGGCAATATTTCAAATCCCTGGAAGGCGAAAAACAGGCCTTAAACGAAGTGAAAGTCCTGCTGGTGGGAGACGGCGCCGCCGGCAAAACATCACTGGCTAAAGCACTGCTGGGCGAACCCTTCGACATCAAGGAATCACAAACCCACGGCATTAATATTAATACCATGGCAATCACCCAAAATAACTGCAAAATAAAAATCCACCTCTGGGATTTCGGCGGACAGGAGATCATGCACGCCACCCACCAGTTCTTCCTCTCCAAACGTAGTTTATATATACTGGTGCTGGACGGCAGGAAGGATGAAAAAACCGAATACTGGCTCAACCATATCAAAAGCTTCGGCGGCGATTCCCCGGTCATGGTGGCGATGAATAAAATCGATGAAAACCCCGGTTTCGACCTCAACCGCCGCCACCTCATGGAAAAATACCCCAACATCAAAGGCTTTTACCCCCTCTCCTGCAAATCCGGGACCGGCATCGACCCATTAAAAAAAGCCCTGACAAACGAACTGGCCCGCGTCGAACTCATCCGCACCACCTGGCCCAAAAGTTGGTTCAACGTCAAAAACCGCCTGGAAAAAATGGAAGAGAATTTTATCGACTATGAAACCTATCGAAATATCTGCGCCGGGGAAAAAATAGACGGCGAAGCTATGGAAACATTAGCCGCATTCCTCAACGACCTGAGCGTCATCCTGCATTTCAAGGATTATCTGCTGGAAGAGACCATGGTGCTTCGGCCCGAATGGCTCTCCGGCGCCGTATACAAGATCGTCTCCTCGAAACAGTTATCCGCGGCCAAAGGACTTTTGAATCGC
>JAUPLE010000681.1 GCA_030837085.1 Acidobacteriota bacterium
ACGGTTTCGGCAATGCGGCGCGCGGCATCGATGCAACAATGGACATCGGTACATTAAACGCGGGGGCGGAAATCCAGGGCGTTTTGCAAATCGATATTAAGAAAAAAGCGGGAGAAGGTGACATCTTTCCCATATTCAATATCCTGGGGAGACGAAAACTAACGCGTCTCTGGCCGGCTACTATAATCTCCGGGGAGGCAATAAAAGGCGTTAAGAGTTTTCATTACCTCCTCTATAACCTGGTAATTACCGACAGCCGTCTTTTTAAATTAAAAAAAGATAGTATCGAGATTGCCGCATCTTTTCATTAAAACCCTGTAAAATTGTACAAAATATAATCGGCCCATAAAAAGGGATGGCTAAAGGAGATTTTCAACCCGTTTACCAGGACCGCCGTTTGCCCCAGGAACAGCAATTTGGCGGCCCGTAAGGCAGTGGCAGGTGGGTTCCCTTCGCGGTATTGCCGGTAAAAGAGCGGGATTAATTGGCTGTTGTATTCATCCACGGGCCACATACTGACAATCATGGCCCGCGCCCCGGCGTTCCGGAAAGATGCGGTCATACCCATGAGACCCTGCAGTCCTTCCAGGTGTTTCTCGGAACTTTCACAGGCGCTCAGCACCACCAGGTCGGCGTCCAGCTTTAATTTGAAAACTTCATATGCATAATAGTAATCGACGGGGGTATCGCCGCCGCCCCGCGGCGACGAAAACACCAGGGCCGAATGCTGGGGCTGCTCGATATTGTTGAACAAATGGGTGGCGATGTGAATCACCCGCGAACGGGGCGCAAAGGTTTCGAAGTTTTTCCGATCGAAAAGGTCCGCTAAAAATATACGGGCCTCGGTCTTCCCGAAAATCGCGTATATATCCAGTATTTCCCGGCGGGAAGCGGGAATTTCCCTGGGAAATCCCTTGCCGGTGTTGCGAATGGTGGGGCTGCCAAAAGCGGATAGGGTATACTTTTTCATTGGCGCGCCGGCCGGCGGCGCTTTTCCCGTTTTTTCCAGGAAATCGAAAAGCGAGAGATAATAGGAGACGGCGTAATCCTGGATCAAATAACCGGCGGATGCGTACTCCGAGAATACGACGCCCGGTTCCGGGTCCTGCCGGTTAAAACCTGTGACCAGCGCTTCGAAAGGTAATTTGAAAAGTTCTCGATCCGGGATGATAAATAGCTCACGGATTGTTCCCTGCGCCACCTGTCGCCGGTGTCTTTTAAAATCTCCCAATAATATGTTATACAATTGCCGGGCCAGCGGCAAATCAAAATGAACATGCAGGTAATCTACGCCGCCGCGGGTGAAATCATCCAGGGGTTCGGTCAACCGGCGCACCAGGTCTATTAATTGGGAAGTAGTAATGTTCAACTTGCGGTAGTCCACAGAGTTTTTCCCAATATAGAAAACGTAAACATCGTCTTTTGATAGGGTATACTTGATGATGGCCTGGCCGGGTTTTAATTTTTGCCGGATTAACGGGATATTAAGCTCGGCGAATGTGCGGATTTTAACAGGGGTGGGAAGCCCCGGGATGGATTCATAGATATGGAGATTGCGCGTCTCGCTGAAGTAAATGGCTTTATGGAGGTATTCTTTTTTTCCTGTCTGATCGAACATTTGCAGGTAAAACGAGATGATCCGGGCGTAAATTTCCGTGTTTTGTTCTTTGAAGAGGTCGTATGGGTGGTTTTTGAGCGTGGTGGTCCCGCTTTGTGGAAAAAGGAGAGACCAACAGAGAAGAACAAGCAATATGATCCGCATAGATGACATTGTAGACCAATTCCTTTTATTTTTCAATTGGATAAGCGGAAAGGGCAGACACGGGGGTCTGCCCCTACGATAAGGGATTAGGTAGGGGCGCGCCTCCGTGTGCGCCCGCCATTGTCTTCCATATCTCCAAAAAAATTTCACGACATTTGACAAAATACTTTTGATGTGTTAAAAGGGATAAATGGATTTTTGTGAATGGATTAATTGTGTTCATTGTGCTGGTTATGTCAGTGGTGTCAGTTGTGTCAGTAGTGTCGGTTATGTCGGTTGGGTACATTGTGTCGGTTGCGATGGATGTAGAAATAAGGAAGCAAGCATATGAAACTAATTTACGCAGGTAAGAGCGACAAGGGGAAACTTCGAAAAGCAAACGAGGATTTTTTTGCCTGCCAAAAAATAAACAGCGATGAGTATCTCTTTGTGGTGGCTGATGGGATGGGGGGACACCAGGCAGGCGATGTTGCGTCAAAATTGGGGACGGAAACGTTTGTCCACCGTTACTACGAATTGAGAGAAGCCAATACTCCCATACCGGAGGCGTTAAAGGAATCGATCTCCAGGGCCAACGAAGAGATATTGGAAAAAGCAACGGCGGATTTGAAAAAAAGGGGCATGGGTACGACTTTCAGTGCGGTTGTGCTGACGGATATGAAGGCCCACATTGTGCACGTAGGGGATTCCCGGATTTATATTACCAGGGATAATGAAATCGTCCGATTGACAACGGATCACACGTTCGTGGAAAAAATGGTGGAAGAGGGGAGGTTGACCGAAGAAGAGGCGCGTGATCATCCCCAGAAAAATATCTTATACATGTCCCTGGGCGCCCGCCAGAGTTTCGCCCCGGAACTGAGCGAGAGTTTTAACCTCAAGAAAGGAGATATCCTGGTGCTTTGTTCCGATGGGCTGAATAACATGGTAACGGACGACCAGATAAAAGAGTTTGTTACGAGCCATCCCCCTCAAAAGGCCGTGGAAAAATTGATTAAATTGGCGAATGAAAACGGGGGGCTCGATAATATTACTCTTTTGGTGATTCTTGTCGATGGCTATAAGATTAAAAGTTCAGAAAAAACAGAGCCTATAAAAATAGTAAAGCAAAGGGGCAAAATTGCTTCTTTCTTCGCAAAATTGTTCTCGGAGGAAAAATGAGCCTGAAATCTTTTATTGGTAAAGTTTTTGGCGAAAAACCGGAACCCGACCAGGAAGAGGAATGGGCGCCGGTTAAGCCTGAAATCTCTTTTACAGATACCCTGGTAGAAAGGACTATCAGGGATATCGAAGAGAAAGAAGAACCATCGGGTTATGAAATCGATATCTTTGTGGAAGGTGAGAAATCCAGGTCTTACAAAATTACCACCGATACCCGCATCGGTAGGGACCCCTCTCAAGCGGATATCCCTATCCCGGAACTAATCGTATCAAAATCTCACTGTACGATTTATTTTAAGGGAGATGATGTTTTCATCAAGGATAACAATTCTACCAACGGTACGTATGTAAACGGCAAACAAATAACAGATCAGCAAT
>JAUPLE010000682.1 GCA_030837085.1 Acidobacteriota bacterium
CATATTATGCTCCTGTTTGATGATTCCGGATGGTTCAACCGAACCTGGCCATATGTCGCTTTGGTCAAAAATACTTTCACTTTTTATCGAAACTGAAAAAATAGAAAATAAACATTCACTTCGTGATAGGGAAAAAATTCAAATTGATCATGAATTACCGGTCGATTTTGCGAAACGTTTCGCTGATTACTTATTGAGTCTACCTGAATCAGATTGGACAAAATTTATCGAGCCATTAAGAGATGCATGTGACAGCTCACCCGATTTTGTAAAGTGGATTTTTCTTTATACTTCATTATCCGCACAAAACATGAGACAAGAAAAACTTTTCTGGAGATTCTGGTCGCATTTATCCGAAACGATTCAAAAAATCGCAGTTTCCCTTGCTAAAATGCAAAGTGAAGATCGCAGACGTGATGAGAGAACTCAATTAATTCGTTCCGTATTATATGCCGATACTCCCTGGCAAAAGGTGGATAAAGAAAATCAAAATGTTATTTTTAGAAACTATGGAAAAGACCTTCTTCTCCAATTTGCTGAAAATGCCGGAGCCAACCCGGATGTTTTTGAGGCTTTGTCTTCATTAATGTATCACTTCCCGGATATCTTTCTGAATCAAGGCTTAAAAATTCTTGCCAGTCATCAAGAAAAAGTGGGCGGGACACATTTACTTGATAGAGACACCCCATTTTATCTTGAAAATTGCATTCGCAAATATCTATTTCAGGATAACACGGGATTAATTCCGAAAGAAATGCATAAAGCATGTAAAATTTTGTTGGATGCAATTGTAGAATCGGCTTCATCTGCAGCTTATTATCTTAGAGAACATCTTATAAGGTCTCGAAAAATTTCATGTTAGCTAAAATAGGGGACGGAAATAATGTGGCGACCGTGGAATAAGGGACCAGGGGGAAAAACGAAACTGCTGCCACAGACAGGCGACAAACTTTGTAGGGGCAGACCGCAGTGTCTCCGCGTTTGCCCCTTTATGAGCAGGCCCCCGACAGTGAAACCTTAAAAAGAATATTAATGCCCAAACTGTAAACCAGGGGTCAGGATTCGGACACACCAAATTGACGACTGTGTGCCAACTGCCAAATGCTCCCTTTAAACCATATTAAAATCACAATTAAAAGGCAATTAAAGGCCATTTAAAGATATTTTAAATCGCCAATTAACCGGCGACAATTATTTTTTTCTCTGGTAAAAATTAAAATTCCCTCTTAAATATATCATAGTCCTCATAAAAAAAGAAGGTTTTGTGGGAATGTGGAAAAACCGTTTTTTGCTTTTCCAAAGGATTGTGGGAAACTCATAGAGTTTTCCAAACAATTGTGGGAATCCTGGAGGGATTTCCATGATTGTGACAATCCTGGCATTTCCACAAAACAGGTATCAAAAAAATTCTGAAAATACCTCATTTAAAAAATCCTAAAACTTCTCATAATCTGATGATTTTCAAATTCTCAAATCTGGTGAAACATTTTCAAGAAAAGTTCAAGTTAATTTCAACTTGTTCAAGTTGCGAAATGCATGATTAAAAGTTGTTGGTAGCGGGAAAACAAAAAAAAATGCCAAATAAAATGAAGCAAAGCGAGTAAAATCGAAAATAGAATTTTTGTCAGCACTTTTGAACTTTTTCCCTGTATTCGGAAGGGCTCATGCCGGTAAACTTCTTAAAAGCCGCATTAAATACGGATTTGGAATTAAACCCTACATCGAAAGCAATTTTCATCAGTACGAATTGATTCTCTTTCGGATCGGCCAGCTTCTTCTCCGCCTCTGCCACCCGGTACTTATTCAGGAAATTTTTGAAATTCAAACCCGTCTGCTCATTAATCACCTGGGACAGGTTTTCCTTTGTACATCCCACTTGCTGCGCCAACGCTGCAAGAGATAAATCCGGGTCCAGAAAAAGTTTTTCCACTTCCATCAGCTCCCGCAGTTTCCTTAAATAAATTTCCGACTGCTTGCCGGACAGCGACGAACTCTTATATTTTTCCGTTTCCTCTTGCAGTCGTATTGCTCTTCTTTCCAGCCATTTGGGAATTCCCATGGCAGCCAGTGCCAGGACCATCGCCACCAGCAAATAAAACCAGAAAGACGCAAAGAATGGAGTTGCAATATAAAAAGAATAAGAATCCCCGCTGGACATCCAATCGCCGGAGGCGTTTTGTCCCAATACCCTTAATATATAATTGCCGGAAGGAATATCCCGGTATACCGCTTTATTCCCGTCGCCGATATCCCGCCATTGGTCATCATAACCGATTAAACGATATTTAAAGACGACCCTATCCGGCGCTGTATAGTTAAACATTTTAAATTGGAATTCGATTTTCTTCGGGTTTGCCGGGAACAAATTATTATTCATATTCATCGGGACATCATCCACGGTCACTTTATCGATCATTACCGTTTGTTCCAGCACGGCCACAATGTATGAAACCGAGGGAACAACCGTGGTTTTGTCCTCTTTTTCCAGGGCTTCCGACAATTCGCGCGCCCGGAACGACATCCTGACAGGATCGATCATGGCAATCCCCTTGAGCGTAGGAAACCAGATTTTGCCGTCTTTCGTTTTCCAGCCCGCCGGTTGGAATCCGCCCGA
>JAUPLE010000683.1 GCA_030837085.1 Acidobacteriota bacterium
TCTTCTTCTTTGCGCGGGTCCCAGACAAAGAGGTAGAGGGAGCGTTTGGTGAGGAAGATTTGGTGGGTGGCGTGGAGAATATCCTGACCGCCGAAATCCCAGAAATGGATGCTGACGTCGCGGATTAGACCATCGGGAAAGGGGCAGGAGAGTTCCCAGGGTTGGATGTCGATGCCGCGGGTGGTGTCTTCTGTGCCCGGTATTACCACGAAAGCATTGTCTTTAAGTTTTTTCATGAGGGTGGTTTTACCGACATCGCCGGAGCCCACCAGGAGCAGTTTGGATTCCAGGAAGAGGACGGAAGCCCGTTGGATTTCAGCGAAAAAGTTCTCAATAGCGGCATTGCTCTGTTTAACAATTTCAATGGGAGGATCGGTCAGTGGGTTGCCGCAGAGAATCAAACCGCTTAAATAGTCAGTTATCCACTTAATTTCCATGTAGGGCCACCAGGATGTGATTTCTGGAGGAAGTTGTTGGATGCAATTGTTGCATAAATCTAGAAAATTCAAATTCGTCAAGGTACGTAGCGGCGTGAGATCGGTTATTTTATTATCATTTAACCCAAGATTTGTCAGTTTTGTCAGTGGACTCAACGGCGTGAGGTCCTTGATATGATTATAACTTAAATAAAGCTCTGTAAGGTTCGTCAGGGTGCTCAGTGGCGTGATGTCCGTAAGTTGATTTTTACCTAAATAAAGATGGGTTAATCCGCTTAAACCGCTGATGAACGAAATATCTTTAATATTCCTGCCAACCAGGTTCAACATCTGTACCTGCCCTGTGTTTTTATCCAGGGCATAATAATTTTCTCTCCATATTTCCTCATGCGGCACGGGTTTTAATTTTTCCCCGGTTTGTTTTTCGATCTGCCTTATAATATCCATATCATTGGACATAGTATCTCCTCTTTTAAAAATTACAAAGGTGACAGGGGCCATATACTTTATACAGCGATAGCGACCTCTCTATATCTCTCACTAATTGGGGGATGGGTTTTGCTGAAACTGTTTATATCTTCGACAACCCTATTAACTAAACGGTTAACGTCTTCGGCTGTATGACCGTCGATATAAGACCTTCCGCATTTACCGCAAACACTTGATGGGACATTTCTCACCGATACATGAATCTTTTCTAATTCATAATTAAGGTCTGTTTGTCCCGGCTTTATTATTCCCCTGCACTCAGGGCATTTTCTTGTTTTCTGCATTGTTATCTCCTTCTCCTGCGTTGAAAGTTATGCGACCATTCTTCCCTGGATGGGATATAAACCGTTGTAATGTAAATCATATCTTCATCCGAATAATCACAAATCACATGCAATGGTACTCTATTCATCATTTCGCCACAAACTAAAACTCTCTGCCTTTCTGGGTATCTTTCTATGATCTTCCCGGTTAATAATACGAAAACGATGTCTGATGGTTCGACCCCATCTTTTTTTGCCTCTGTAATAGCATGGGTATAATATTCATACCTTTCGGTCGTTATAAAACGCTCAATCACTTTCATTGAAATCATTTACTATTATACCCCATATCCTTCAAATTCAATCACCATGATTTAATTATCATACAATTTAAAAGTAATATATACCACTACTTCTATCTCAAATCAAGCCGAAATCTAAAAAATCCACCATTTGCCTCTATTAGCCGCGAAGAACTCGAAGACACGCGAATAAAAAAGAGGGTAAGAGGGTGAGAGGGAAAGAGGGTAAGAAAAAACATGGAAGAGCGGAAAAACAGGGGGCAGGGGGAAGCGGAAGCGCAGGAAAACATGATTTCCGTAGGGGCGAACCCCCTTTGTTCGCCCGTTTAATTGACTCGGGCTCCTGGCCCTACCTTTTTATCTTCCTCATTAACAATTATTCCTGTCGGGGGTGAGAGAAAGGCGATAACGATTAATTGTCAATTGTTAATTATTAATGGTTAACGGGGGAGAAATAACAAGGGAATTGTAAGAAAATCCTTGAATTCTTTATAAACTTTCCCTACTTCGTTTCTTTCCGGCACAAATCTCTGAACTCGCAATAGGAACAGGTATAGTTCTCATTCTTATAAAAAGCGCCGCCGCGGATGCTATCCACCACATACCTGATAATATCGAGCATTTTGGGTGTCTCAAGGTCCGACGCTTTGATGGAAACCTTCTGGTCTTTGATGCCGCTAATCCCTTTCGCATAAATAATCCGGAACCTCAAATGCGTGATCACATCACCGAAACTTTTTTCAAAGATATACCTGTAAATCTGCATTTGTAAATAAGATTCCCTTATCCGGGTCTTGGACCACTTGGCCGTGGTGGTTTTGAAATCCGTGATACTGAAATCCGTTTCCACCAGGTCAATGATGCCCTTCAGTTTCACATCGAGATCGGGTAAGTCCACCACCAGTTCTTTTTCCACCATTAGCGGATTGATTTCAGGTGCGATTTCTCTCAGGAAGTATCGTAGAAACGCTAGTCCCCTTTTGAGGGTTTCGCTTGCAGGTTTATCCCAGGTGATTTCCTGTTTCTTTTGCCATTCCTGGAACTGTTCTTCGAAGCGTTTTAAAAGGTCTTCTTTTCCCGGCTCCTTGCCGCTGATTTTCTCCTTCAGATAGTATTCCACGGTGGAATGAAAAAGAGTGCCCAGAAATATTTTATCGGTTATAGGGGGTTTGATTTCCTGGAAATAGGTGTAATAATATTTTTTTGGGCAAGTCTGATACAACCGAATCTGGCTGTACGAAATATACTCCTTGGGGAGATTCATTAACTACGGTACAAGGTACAACGGATTAGACCTGGATACCCGCCTTGCGGAGCCGGAGTGTGACCCGTGATTTGTACCTCGAAGCTGTTTTCTTATGGATTGTCCCTTTGTTAACGGTTTTGTCAATAATAGACATGACTGCGGGGAACAACGCTTTTACCGCCTCGGCTTCTGCTGCTTCCAGTTTTTTATTTAATAGTTTGATCTTGTTTCGCATCTTCGAGCGATTCATGCGATTAATAAGGTTTTTCTTCTCATCGCGCAAGTACTTTTTAATAGCTGACTTGTGATTTGCCATTCATTTCCTCCAGAAATAAGATTTAATCATACAGGAAAAATTATGTTTTGTCAATCCCAGACGCCTGATTTTATTCCCTCAATATCCAGGGTTACAAACTTCAGGTCTTGCTCCCGGCAAAATTTGAGAATTTTTTCCCTGTCCTCCAGGATGCGGGGGAAGTTTTTCGCCGGGGTTTCGATGCGGATGCCGTCCGGGATATAACGTACCTTGACCGGGAAAATCCCCTGCCCCACCAAATAGGTTTCGATTTCATCGAAACGTCTCAATGTTTTTTCATCCAGGTGAAAATCGTAAGGAAAGCGTGTAGCCAGGCAGGCGGAAGAGGTTAAATAATATTCCTCGACCTGGAGTGTTTCTCTTAGAAGGGAGATGATTTCGGCAGACGTGATCCCGGCTTCCAGCAGCGGGGAGATGACGCCCAATTCTTCAATGGCTTTCATCCCGGGCCTGTATTCATTCAAATCGGAAAATGTAGTGCCATCGAGAACATTCTCAATGCCTAATTGTTTTGCTTCGCTTTTCAAGGCAGTGAAGATTTTTTTCTTGCAAAAATAGCAGCGATCTTTTGGATTTGACATTACTTTCTCTTCGGAGGCGATATCGATTTCCAGCTGGCGCAGGTTAAAATCCAGCAGGCGGCAAAAATATTCAACCCTCCGGGCGTCGTTTTTGCTGGAGAAATTGCTTCTGACATTAAGGGCAACGACATTTTCTTTCCCCAGGGTTTCGACAGCGGTTTTCATTAAGAAAAAAGAATCCTTTCCGCCGGAGAAAGCCACCGCAGCTTTTCCCAGGGCACGCAACCGCGTCTTAACCTGGTCTATCTTGCTATTTAAATCGTCCATAGTATCGTCCCTTTGCGCGCCCCGTCATTAACCAGTCCGCCCAATCGTCTCGCTGGTTCTTTTTAGCCAGGTTCGCCGCCGTCTCATAATCGTAATTTAAAATCCTCAATTCATAATTAAAATCCGTCCCATTTGTTTCCAGGATCATGTACCTGGCATAGGGGGAGTAATTTTGTATCCGATGAAAGAATGGATTATCGTCATCATATGCCTGTAAACCAACGCTCCCGGGATTAATAATTAATTTCCCATTGCTTAAGCGGATGATATTGGGCTCATGGCTGTGGCCGCATAATATTAAATTCTCGGGGATAGATTCCAGTTCTGTTTTGAGTTCTTCATCGGATTTAATCATGATTTCATTTCCTTTGATCCCGGTGACTTTTTCCACCAAGTACTCATGATTAGAATTGGCTGTGCCATGAAATCCAACAAAGTTGTTTGCCATCCGGTAAATCATGGGGATGGATTTAATCCAGGTGAGGGTTTCATTTGAAATTTGGTTAAGGACAAATTGGCAGGTAGGATTTTTGGGGGATTGATTAAAAAGGATTTCATCTTCATTACCGAGTACATGGATGATATTGTGTTTTCTAAATAATAGTGCGGTTTCTTCCGGCCATAGGGGGCCATAGATATTGTCTCCCAGGTTAATAATAGTCCGGATATCTTTTTTATAAATATCTTCCAGGGCGGATTCCAGGGCCAGGAGATTGCCATGCACATCGGAAATCACTGCCAACTTCGTCAAATTGTTCATTGTTGCTGTGCTCCTGGGGTATTATATCAGTGTTGTTTTCATAACGCAAGATCAGGCTTCCTGGATTTTAAGAATAGTAAATTTCCTCTGCTTTTGTACTTGCAAATGAAGCGAATAAAGCGTATAATTGCTTCAAAATTTGAGACTTTTCCTGTCTGTCCCCTATTCCCTCCAGGTCCAGAAGTTCCTGGAAAGCAAACAGGGCCAGCCGGGTCCTGTCCAGTCAAAGGAACAAGAGTCATAAACTTATATTAAACACCAATATTAATATATTAATCAACACTTTCGGCATATTAATCATCGCGACGATTATATTAATCGCCGCGAATGTTTTATTAATCATCACTCTTTTCGTATTAATCATCGCAATACGAATATTAATCACCACTTCACGCATGTTAATCACCGCGACCGATATATTAATCACCACAACAAGTATATAAATCATCGCTACGGCTATATTAATCACCATTTCGATTATATTAATCAACGCAAAATTATATTAAACACCACTTTTCGCATATTAATCCCCCCTTCATTTATATTATTTTACCAGGAAAGCATAATAGACTCTTTGAAGTCAATCATCGACATTGAAACTGGTGGAAAGGCAGGAAGGGAGGCAGGAAAGGCTCCAGGCCAATTTTTTTCTATTCCGCTTCCGAATGTTCCATTGGCTATTGACCATTAACTAATGACTAATGACTAATGACTATAGCAAAAACTCTGCCAATTAGTTCATTTCCCCCTTCCCCTCGCATTTTGATCTGAAATTTATATTTTTGGTCTAAATTTTATATTCTTCCGGGGATTTTGGTCTGATTCTTATCTAATTTTCGGGATGTTCCAGTGGACCCTCGGGGTCAAAAACGATCCCGGGGAACTGCCGGCGCTGGTGGAAAAAATCAAAAAACATGATTTCAATATTTTTCAAACCTATTACGGTCAATACGGCCTGGATGCGCAGTTGAGCAATTCGACTTCGGGATTCTTTACGTTGAAAGGGGACCTGATGACCTCTCAATACGGTTTGGCGTTGATACTGGATAATCACGTCAATCGCCCGGGGTACATCGCGGGCTGCTTAGGCAAGGCATTGGCAAATACAGTAAAAAAACAACGGCGAAAGATAAAGGGTTTTTTTTACAAAAACACAAAATAAAGGAGGAATAAAAAATGAAACGTACGTTCAATCGGTTCTTAAAAATCATTATTATTATCGTTATGATGCTTGGTTTTATTTCCTGCGCCACTGTTCCCAGGGAGGTTGTGGATCTTTCTCATACCCTGGGCCAGGATTTATCGGCAATTCAAACATCCTACAGACAACTGATCGAAACTTATTTTGAAAGTCTTCGTAAGCAGGCGGAAGACTTTATTCAAAGCGAGTGGGCGCCGGTTTACCTGAAAAAATTTATTGAAAAAAGCGAACTCGCAGCAAATATCCAGGCGCTTCCCCCCGGGTGATACTCTTAAGTATCTCCAGGTATGGACAAATAAAGCCATGGAAAGAATTCAAAACAAAAAGAATGAATTGCTCTCTCCCATTAACGATGACGAAAAAAAACTACTGGAAGAAGTAGATGTGAGCTTTGCCCGGTTAATTAACGCCAATTCGGGTATTACGGCCCATTTGAACAGTATTCGGAAAGTCAAAGAGTTGGAGGATAAGGCGTTATCCGGCTTGGGCCTGAAAGACCTGCGGGACAGGATCCAGGATGTAGGAGTAAAAGCCAGTAAAAAGCTGCAGAAAGCCATAGACGCTATTAAAAGCAGTGAAGATACGGTCGATTCATTGGACAAAACTAAAAAAGAAATAATAGAAAAAATCGACAGCGTTACAAAGGAGATAAAAGATGACAGACCTTGAAAATGCATTGAACCAATTAGACGAGTCGGATAAACAGGCAGCGCAAGAAACGGATGAAGTCCTCAGAAATCGATTAGAGGCAATCAAATCGCTTACCAGGGCAGATTTAGATAAATTGCGCCCGGAAATATCGGATCAAGAAACGTATGATCAGCTCATTGAAATTGTGAAAAATGCTACGGGTAAGAATGAAAATCTCGCCCGGATCGTAGAGCGAATGCAAGGGCTTGCCCAGGGTGCTAAGGCATTGGCCGATAAGGTCATATCATTGGCAAAGGTATAGCGCTGACGAGAGTATTTTTTGCATTTTTTCCCCGAAGGGACGTTTCCTACCTGTCCAAAGGACGCCTCTTAATACTCATTCCAGGAGCGAACCTCACCCACGGTTACAGGGAGAACATCGCTGACATCGACGGTAAACCGGTACATCTGTACGGCGCGTTCCTTTTTTTTATGGGGATGGAAAAACCTCAATATGACATCCTGGCAGTCGGAACCGGGGCGACATATTGCGCTCTTTTCTACATCGACGCCGGCCAGGCTTAAGGATTTACTCACTGCATCGCTAAATATCCCGGCGACATTATGGGCATTGATGGCGGCAAAGTTGATCGCCCGCTCCCGGGAAGTGA
Organism: Acidobacteriota bacterium; assembly: GCA_030837085.1. Lineage (GTDB taxonomy): Bacteria > Acidobacteriota > Aminicenantia > UBA2199 > UBA2199 > JAKAGC01. The sequence continues at coordinate 7,164 of JAUPLE010000683.1, forward strand.
GACCCTTATTTTCGAGTTCATAATATACTCTTTCAAGGAAATTTTTTATTCCCTCTTTGGTTTCATTATGATTGGGGGCTTCCGGGGTGTCCCCTTTAACCGCACCGAGGGAAGCTTCTACCAATGCGCCTGTAGTCCAACTGTACATTCCCCGTATGTCAGGGGTAACCACGGGTACTTCCTGCCCGGACATGAGCATGATTCGACCGGTAATGATCCCAGGCAGCGATATTCGCTCAATGTTCCCGTTTACCTGGTCTTCCAGGAATTCCAGCAGCAAGCGATAGCCTTCCTCTGCAAAAGGTCCGAAGGGGGCTATGGCGTAAACCGGGACGCCGTGAATATTCAGCAGCCAGGTAATGGCGTTGGCGTCGCCCGGTTTTTCTTTCAGATGAGCCAATAATTGCTTCACGTCCCGGGGGTCTCTCCCTTTTTCCATGTTCTGCTTGATGGAATCCCGCCTGGCTTCGCCGCGGAAATCATAACCGACGGCGCCGACGGCATAAACTTTGTGAACCCCACTGCGTGGGGTTTTATCCAGGCCCTGGGGTTTTACCTCCGGGATTTCTAATTCCCGGGGCGTGATGGGCGGGGATGTGGTGTTTAAAATGCCGTCATCGAGTTTTGTTTCACCGGTTTGGGTGGTTTTCCCGGCTGCACCTGCCGTTATTTGCTCTTTAGCGCCGGCAATGTTTAACCGTCCTACCAAAAACCGTTGGCATTCGGTTTCTTCCAGGGGGTTACAGGGGATGGCGCTGTTCAGAACGGCATCCCGTATGGCATAGGGGTCGGGTTTCTTGCCTTGCTCCAGTTGAAGGCTTAACAGCAGCCCCACGACGCCCGTTACAATGGGTGTGGCAAAGCTGGTCCCGCTTTTTAAAGCAATGCCGCCGCCAGGCGCTGGGACCGGAATATTTTCACCGGGGGCAAGGATGCCGTTTTGCCGGTACGCTGCCCCCCAGTTGCTGAAGCCCATGGGTTTGCCTTGCGCATCCATTGCGCCGACGGCCAGGACTTGCGGAAGGGAAGCCGGCACATGAAGGCAATCGCAGCCGTCGTTCCCAGCCGCGGAAACAATAAGAACACCTTTCTCGACGCACAAATCAACCGCCCTGGCGAGGAAATGTTCGGCGTCGCCGGAAAGGTCGAATTCTCCGCCGCTGATATTGATTATATGCGCTCCTGCTTCAACGGCCCGGGTGATGGCCCTGGCCAGGTCCAGTTGGGAGCCGGGGATTATTTCTCCATTTTCTCCATTCCTGAAGATAGGGAGGATGAGCCCGGCGCATCCCGGGGCGATCCCTTCGATGGGGCTTCCATGTTGGCCGAAGATAATACCGGCGACGCTGGCGCCGTGCCGGGTGGCAGCGTTTGGCCCGGGTTCGCCGGGAGCAAGGGGTTCGATCGATGAGAGGTGGGCGCCGTTGAAGCAGGGATGGGAGATATCCACCGGTCCGTCGAGGACGGCGATACGAATCCCCGCGGACCCACGGGTTTCCTGCCACAGCGATTTAAGATCAGGTAAGATATCGATTATACCCGGCATTGGTAACCTATGAAAAAGAGGGAAGCTGGGAAGCTGAGAAGATAGGAAGATGGGAAAAGCGGAGCCCTTCGGGCGAATAAACATAAACGCCCGCGGCGGGTGGCATCCCGGTAATCTCGTAATCCTATAAATCCTGGTTCAGACACTTTCTCAGTACTCATTCCAGGAATGGACTTCACCGACGGTAACAGGCAGGACGTCTCTGACATCGACGGTAAAGCGGTACATCTGTACCGCGCGTTCTGTTTTGTTTTTTGGGTCGAAGAATCGCAATATGACATCCTGGCAGTCGGAACCGGGGCGGCAGATGGCGCTCTTTTTTATATCGATACTGGCCATGTTTAAGGATTTATTCACTGCATCGCCAAAAATACGGGCCACATTAAAGGCTTTCGTGGCGGCAAAATTCATTGCCCTCTCTTCGGATGTAACACCCATATTCTCCAGTTCATAATAAACTCTCTCCAGGAAATTTTTAATATCTACTCCTGTATTCTTTTGAGTGGAATTTTGAGTTTGTTTTACCAATGCATCGGAAGTCCAACCGTACAGTCCCCGGATATCCGGGCTAACCACCGGAACTACATGACCATTCATTAGCATTGTTTGACCCGTAATAATCCCGGGTAACGATATTCTCTCAATTCGCTCTTTTTCGTTATTTACCTGGCCTTTCAGGAACTTCCACAGTAATTGAAAACCCTCTTGTGCAAAAGGTCCGGTGGGGGCTATCGCATATATAGGGGTGGCATGAATGTTCAAGGTCCACATGAGGGCGCCGCTGTCAAAGGGAAATTTTCCCAGGTGAGCCAACAAGTTTTCCGGGATTTCAGGAAAGCCCTGTTCCATTCTTTGCTTGAAAGAATCCCGCCTGGCTTCGCTTCCGAAATCATATCCTAAAGTTCCTATGGCATATACCTTTTGGGCGGAACCGGCGGGGATATAATTTCCCACACAGGGGCAGAGCACCTGGGTATTATTATTTCCACACGAGCTGGTGGAAACGGATGGAGTGACACCATCGCGCCTCTCGGGGGCGACAGGGGCGACATCTTGATTTTGTTCTTCGTTGTTTAAATCGGCCATTGTTTTCTCCTTTTAATTATAAAATATCAAGACTTATTAGTATCACATCCGGATTAAAATTTCAATATTTTTTCCAAAATAAAAGACTTGACAATCGGAAAAGAATTGTTTACACTTAAAGAGGTTTATAGAAATTTTAAAAACGAAACCTAAATGGAGGAAAAAATGAGATTAGCGAAACAAGCAAACGCAGTGGTAAGATATCCGGGTGGCACAACTGTCGCAACAACATATGGTGTTGTGCTATCAGGCCAGGGGGGGGTGCCGGGGCCGAAATGCAATCTCAACACTAGCACGGGAGCCTGTACACCGAATCTGTACTCGTGTCCTAATGGTAATACCCCAACTTGTCTCTGTTCACAATGTACTGGTATTTGTAGTTAGAACCCAGAATAAGGCAATAAGGAAACAGTCGCGCGTGCCCCACTACGTGGGGTTTTTATTAAGTAACTTTAATGAGGTAACTTGCATATTAGGAGGTTAACCAAAAGTTTTGGGGTTTTGGGAAGGCAAAAAGAACCTTTCGCGAAAGGTTTTTTTGCACCGTAGGCAATTAGTTTTATCAACTTATTTCGTCATAGTTCCTATGTGCAGATTTGCAATAGAGAGTTTAAATAGGCAAAGGCGCCCCAGTCGGCCCGCTACATAAGTAGTACCCAGGATTGCCAGTCCCCCATCTTTTGTTTCGATCAACCCGGCAGCTTCATAAATGTGGGTGTGTCCGACGTATTTTTTATCAAGAAATTTGCTCTTTAACAGATCATAAGTGTAAAGTACGATCTTATTGTTTTTTGAACTTCCGGCAAAGAAAATATTCGTTTGACCATCTACATCCATTACCTTAATATAAACCGGTGTTGACTCGATTAACTCCGTTTGTTGATCAATTTTACCTGTCGATTTGTTAATCACCAGTGTTTTCTCACCATCGATTTTCAATTCCGAATTTATATAAAAGGTAATAATATGATCCTCAATGTCGACACCGGAGAACCGGATACCATCCAATTTTATTATCCCTTTTCCCTTATTACCTGTTTCGATTTTTTCTCCCAGGACTTCGTGACATTCCATTGCAATAAACGGCTTAGTAAGGTAAAATTCAGCAGCCCATATTTCTCTACCCGGGTCATCCAGACTCCTCAATTTCCTGGTGATTGAGTGGCACGGCAAAATCGTATCGGAACCAGTATAAATTTGAATATTATAAAAATTTTCCATTCCCCGCACAGATGTACTCGATCGTGTGATAAAATGGAATCGCCTATCAGCGAGAGGATAGTAGTAAATACATTTATAGTTTCTAAATTCTAATTGTTGTTCAAACTCAAGATCACCATTCCAATCGATACTTACCAACAATACATAATCGTAGGGGGAGGTAAAAGCCAATAAAAGGACTCCCCTGTCATTGGGTTGCTTAACCACATGCAGTGGAGTAAAAACATTTCTTAGATCAGGCATTTCATAGTCTTCGGAAAACCGTTTAAGTATCTCTTCCTGGCTGCCGTTAGTCTCATTATACTTTATCATAACGATAAAGTCGCCGTTCTCATATGTTTTATTGCAAAAGAAGTAATATTCATCATTATGAATTAAGACTTCCGGGATAGGATTACTATATTCATATTCTTCATTTTCCGGTGAAGCCGTAAAGACTTTATCCCATTCAAAATTCCCGCTGCCGTCGACCCTTAACAAATAAGGATAGTTATCCTTTTTTCCCAGTATGATATAACCTCCATCTTCCGTTTGCTTGATATCCACGGCTGTGTATGTCGCTTTATCGGGTTTGTCATAAATCTTGCTAAAGCTTTCGCTGCTTTCCGTGCCTGTCTCCGTGTTCCTGGGAATCGGTTTACAGGCCGCAATCCATATGCATAATAAAACAGACAGCATCGATGCCGATGCGATCTTCATTTTTTCTCCATTACCGGTTTTCATTTTATCTCCTGAAAGCCTTGAAGTATATTGGCAGCAGCACCTTCAAGGTTAATTCCCAATTTCTTAGTTTCATGTCGTCAAACACGTCGTAAAAGGCATACATAAGCTGTTGATTGGTAAAACGGTTGGCTGTATCGACGATATTCTTAAACCCGAATTTGTAATTGGTTTCGATTTGCAGACGGAAACCGCCGATGCCGGATTCGATGCCGGCCCCGACCCAGATACCCAGGTTGGTCCGGTTGAGAAGCTGCTTTATATCCACGATGGCATCTTCTTTATATTCCTGGTCCTGGCTTTCAGCGTGCAGCGATTTAATAGCGGATTGCAGCATACTGTAATAGACGCCTACCTGGATGTAGGGTTTGAATTTCGGCTTTATTAATCGATATTTTAAAAGAAAGGGTATTTCCAGGTATCCCAGCGTATGATTGTGGGTATAATCCAGGGTGGCGGGCTCGGTGGCGCCGGTTTTATCTCTGATGAAGGTGTTTTTGTATTGGAACTTCTGCGTGGAGACGGTTGGCTGGATGGAAATGGAAATATTTTTGCCGAGGGCGTATTCGATAATCAACCCGACCTGCATGGCGCGCGAATGGGACAGGCTAAAGGTATATTTTTTTTGGTAAGCCTCCCTGCCGGTTTCAGAGGCGGGCTCCAAAACCATATAACGCTGCCCGGGCCGCACAAAGGTAAAATTTGTTCCCAGGTCTACACCCACCAGGAACCGGGGGGCGACATAATAGCGATACCTGGCCATCTCTCTGACGGCGAGCCAGTATTTGTCGGTTCCCTCATCGCGCCTGAGAACCAGCATTTTTCTTACGTATGTTTCTCCCAACTCGGGCCGGTTCAAGGCAATAAGGGAGAGGGCCAGGAATTGGTAAAATTCGGCGCGGATTTCCTTTTTTACTTTTTTAAATTCCGCTTTTTCTTTACCGGGTTCCCATTTCTCTAACCCGGCCCCGGGTTCGCAGCATTCTTTATTATAAAGGTCGATAACCTGGCGTAGTTCCCCACCCTCATAATACTCTTTCATCTTTTCGGCAAGATTCCTGTATGTGGCATTTATCTCTTCACTTTTACCGCCGCCCCGGGCAAAAGCCGGAAACGCACAGTGGCATAAAAGCATAAAGACCGGCAGGAAATACAAGACGGGCTTTATAATGCGCGCATGGTTCAGGGCTGATTTTTTCATGCTATTTTTCCTCTAGGTGAGAACATATGGCGATGTCCTCCTGTTTTATGGATTCACCGATGTAGTGTTTCCATTCCTGGGGGCTGAGGCCCTTGTTTTTTCCCCGGCAAAGTAATTGGAAAAATACCCCCGGCCGGGTGGGACAAATTCGTAAACTGAGTTCATCATTGAAGACGATATATTCTTCTTTGGGATCGAACACGAGGGAGAGGATTTTTTGTTTGCCGGTAATGGTGAGCGCGGGGGCTTGTTTTGCGATATTGGCGGCGGTTTCTCGATTTAAGTCCCACAGCATAATAGAACCGCCCAAACCGCCGGAAGCCAGGTACTTGCCCCCGGGACTAAAAGCCAGCACGTTCACGATTCCCTTCAACGTTCTTTCAAAGGTATAATACGGTATTGGATTACCGGCTGCCGGGGTTTTAGCGTCGATACCCGGGAAAAGATGGATTCCGCCGCGGGAATCGGCCAGGGCCAAAAGCTTACGCCCGGGTTCATAGGCCAGGGCATGAAAACCGGCTCCTTTGGAATTAAGGGCTGTATTTAGTTTTTTCGCGCTATTCTTTTTAATGTCGCCGGATATATCGACCCGGTAGATATTCCCATTTTCATCCCCGGCAATTAAAAACGAAGCTCCGGTCCCGGGCTCCTCGATCAAAACCATGGCTAGAATATAATCATGCTCATCCGCCGATATGATCGGTTCGGGCATCTGGTCGGCGGTTAAGCGATATATATATATGGTATTCTTTACTGAGTAGAAGAGGGCATTTTTATTTTTAGAAAAAACCATGGCCAATATTTTCGAATTATATTTCGCGGGTAAGTTCCTCTTTTCCCACTTATTTTTTTGCCAGTAGAAAAGATTGCCGTCCACGGCGCCGCAGAACAGGCGGTCATCATCGTATTTCCCGGCAAATGCGGCGACCTGGAGTATAGCGCCCGGGGCGCCGGATAAGCGGAGCGTCCCGCCCTTGTTTATTACGGGCAATTTTAGACCGGTGGTTTGCAGCGGGGCTACCAGCAGCTCACCTTCCCGGTTGTTAAAGATGATGTTGTTTTCCCCGTCGGCGGCCAGGGCCCAGGATTCGACGTTTTCGTAGATGATATCTTTCGATTCCGCCCCGGCTATATAAGCTTCCCGCAGGGCTGCGAAAATTTCA
>JAUPLE010000684.1 GCA_030837085.1 Acidobacteriota bacterium
AGTATCGACGGGCATACCTTATCATACGCTTTTAGGATCGCTTTTGCATCAATATGCGGATGGGAAAATATCGGTCAGTATTTAGGTTTAAGCCCCACCAGGGGGGCTATCTGTGGGTTTGCTGAAATACAAAAAAATCTACCTGATTTAAAGGTAGTGCCGGGAAGCTAAAAGGCGCCTGGCGAAATTTTCCCACCTTACCCCGGATGATTCCTATGTGGATTAGATGAATCACAAAAAGTGCCTCTTTTAGATTTGACTTTAAGTCCAATTTTTTGTATAGTTTTTGCATGAAAGAGATAACGAAAAATGACATTCAAGAACGGCTGAGAGAGAATAGGAGTTTTTTGAAATCCAAATATCATATCATTGATATTGGTTTATTTGGATCATTTGCCGTCGAGGAAAACAGCGCCGACAGTGATATCGATATCCTGGTAGAATTTCAGAAAGGCCATAAAGATTTTTTTAATTACATGCGGTTAAAATACCACCTGCAAGAACTCCTGGGAAGGGAAGTCGATCTAGTATTGAGAGGTTCCGTGAAACCACGATTGAAAGAACGTATTTTCAGCCAGGTTCAATATGTCTAAAAAAGAAAGAGGGTTTTTCCGAAAATGAAATGATAATCGATGCTGTTGTCAGGAACTTTGAAGTGATTGGCGAGGCGATGAACAATATCCCCGACGAAATAAGGGAAAAGTATCCAAATGTAGAGTGGAGTGAGGCTGTTGGTTTTAGGAATGTTTTGATTCACAATTATTTCGGGTTGGATACTGAAGCTGTGTGGGATACAATAAAAGAGAATATCCCGGAACTTAAGAAACATATAGAACAGACATTAATGAGCGAAATGGGGGTATGAGTGATTTCGGGAGAAATGGTATACCATTTCTCATTCAAACGCAGGTAAAGGAGTTCTCATGATCAACGATCACGATATGGCGATTATCAAACAGATCGAGAAACAAATAGGAAAAGATTAAAACGTTTATCTCTTGAGGAAATACCATGGTCCGAAAAAGGCTATGCCCTAGATGAGAAGACGGGGCAGGTTACGGGGTTGAACCTCGCCCAAAGGGGTATTAAGGATATTTCCTTCCTCAGCGGTTTAAGTGGATTAACTAAGCTTTATTTAAGCCGTAATCAACTCACGGAACGGCACCTAGCTCCGCTGAGGGAATTAAAGCATTTAAAGCTATTGGATGTAAGCGACAATCAAATACGCCAACTTCCTCCCGATATCACCTCCTGGTGGCCCGGCATGGAAATAGGGTGTGAAGTTCTTTCATTGGGTGGCAGATTGAATCTCCACGGCAACCCCCTGACCCATCCCCCCATTGAGATTGTTAAAAAAGGTAAAGCCGGCATAAATGCTTATTTTGATTCCTTAAAAGGAGAAACCCTGCCGCTCAACGAATTCAAAGTCCTCCTGGTAGGCGACGGCGGCGCCGGTAAAACCTCCCTGGTCAAGCGATTAATGGGAAAAAAGTTCAACAACGATGAACCCCAAACCCACGGCATCAATATCAACCCTTGGGAGGTCAAGCGGCAAAAGACTCCCATAAAAATCCATCTCTGGGATTTCGGCGGCCAGGAAATCATGCATGCCACCCACCAATTCTTCCTCTCCAAACGCAGCCTCTATATCCTGGTACTGGACGGCCGGAAAGATGATAAAACCGAATATTGGCTCAAACACATCCGCAGTTTCGGCGGTGATTCCCCGGTGCTGGTGGTGCTCAACAAAATCGATCAACACCCCGGCTTTGAACTCAACCGCCGCTTCCTCCAGGAAAAATACCCCAACATCACGGACTTCTTCCGCCTCTCCTGCGCCGAGAACACCGGCATCGATGACTTTAAAAAAGCCCTGGAAAAAGCTATTCGCAGCGTCGAAATCATCCGCACCACCTGGGCCAAAAGCTGGTTCCAGGTCAAACAATCCCTGGAAAAGATGACCGAACCGTACATTTCCCTGCAACAGTATAACTCCTTATGCCTTAAAGAAAACATAGAGGACCCTGCCGGGCGGGATACCCTGGTAGACTTTTTGCATGACCTGGGCGTTATTCTCCATTTTGACGACCTCGGCCTCGGCGATGTCCATGTGCTGGAACCCCACTGGGCCACGGAAGCCGTCTATAAAATCATTAACTCCACAGTCGCCGCCGCAAATAAAGGAATTTTAAAACCCGCCTTTTTAGCCGATATCTTGAAACAAAAGAAGATCGGCGATTATTATTATCCACCGGATAAACACCATTATATCGTGGAATTAATGAAAAAATTCGAAATCTGTTACCAATTGATTACCGGCGACATATTAATTCCCGATCTCCTGGCCGTCGAGGAAATCCGGTTTGAATTCGAGTATGCCCGATCGCTGCCGTTTATATTCCAATATGACTTCCTGCCGCCGTCCGTGATGCCGCGGTTTATCGTGCGCATGCAAAACGATATCAAAGACAACTACCGCTGGCGCACCGGTGTGCTGCTGGAAAATAAGGCCTTTAACTCCACCGCCGTTGTCAAATCCGATTACGAAGAAAAAAAAATATATATCTACGTGAACGGACAACAGAAACGCGATTATTTCTCTGTGATTCGCCATACCATCCGCGAAATCAACGCCGGCTTTAAAAATATAAACACCGTTGAACTGGTGCCGCTGCCGGAGGCCAAAGAAATAACCGTAGAATATGACGATTTAATCGGCCTTGAGCAAATGGGGAAAGAGTTCATTTCCATTGGAAAATTAAAGAAAGATTTTTCCGTCAAATCATTATTAATTATTAACACGTCAAATCCTGACATTTTCTGGTAAAATATTCTTTATCCTCCTGTATTAATAGTTCAGAGCAGGAATAATGACCAATTCTCTAATTTTCATTGCGGCTAATATTACTTGTTTTCCCAAAACAGTCAGGTAATACTTGTAAGACTTCACTACGCTTTTTATAAGGCCGAGAAGTCTTAACCTTTTCAGTAACCTTGAGATTTGTCCGGAATTTTTTAAGGGATAATGCCTTCTAATGTCCTTGTTCTTGAAGCCATAGAGATTAAATTCCCCTCTACTGATTATCTGCATGATGTGGATATCATCTTCTGCAAAAAAATTAATCCCTTTGTTACCTCGATTATTTCTTTCAACTGGTTTGGTCAATTCATTTAAACGGGTACACCCAAGGTTTTTGTCTTCAATGGCCGAGATGAATTCAAGATACCTGCGGTTTGAAGCTTTCATAAGAGTTATTAAGGGTGGTAGGCTATAGATGTACTTCTTCATAGAAGTGAATTTTGTGACGGTTGTCCCATCTCTTTTATCTACCTTATCTACCTTACGGGAGTGTTGAAAGAATCGAATATCACTTGCTAAGGCATTGGCGTTCTTTATATGCAAGATAAGGGTGTTTCTTTTCTTTATCATACTTTGGATTGAAGCTCGGGCAACTTTCCATGGCCTGAATGATACAAAATAATCCATTGAAATCTTTA
>JAUPLE010000685.1 GCA_030837085.1 Acidobacteriota bacterium
TAACTAACAACCGGTTGCAGTAATTGATGATATACTTACCCCTGAACACACTAATTTAGTTACGACTGTCGCAAGACTTTCAGGCTATCACATTTTTGCAGTATTGGCGAAGCTTTTTCTGGTTATCCCCTCTTTTTCATGTGCCTTCGGGACCCATTTTATAAGGAGTGGTAACGAGGAGAGGGGTCTTGCCCTCGACGATTGAAAGCACGCCTTTATGAATTCGGGACATTTCATCATTCTTATTCTTAAAACCCTGTGGAAAGTAAGAGGTCTGCTTAAGTTCGGTCTTACCGAAGTGGTAGCCAAGCGCTTCAGCGAGGTAGAAAAGCAAATCCATAAATAGTTCGTATTCCTTTATGTGCCATGCCTCAGAAGGCGTACCGTTACTAAGGTGATAATGGTAGGCTTTCCAAGCCTCAATAACAGCTTTTGATTTTTTTGATTGTCCATAGAACTCAAGATCGATCATGTTTAGGGCATGGACGTGATTCTCGGATAGTCTTGAAGCACGAGTGGACATTAACGTTTTAAACACCCATAGCCTTGTGTTTTGGTCTTCTCGGCGGCGCTGGAGCCAAACCGATATTTGAACTGCTATGAGTGGCGAAAGTATAACTGCGATTATGTAAATCCAGAACTGAACGTTAGTCATTGGTTACCTCCAATTTATCAATGAGTCGCCCAAAAATAACTATATTGTATGTATAAAATCGTAAACACGAACTATTTTTTTCCATATAAATAGTTCCATGATTTCCTATTTTGAATTTATCAATCATGTCCACCTCCACAGATAGAATACATAAGATACAGCAAAATGTCAAGGTATTTTGTATTTTTGTTTGGTTGGACGGTGCTTGGTAGATTCAGCTTCACCCGGTTGGCTTTGAAAAGTATCAATAGATCGGTGAAGTCGGAGTGAATTTTTGGCTGTCCCATTTCATAATTTTGTTAGTTCAAAAATTCCAACTGCCGTCAGGATTCCAACGAGAGTTTTCCTTTGGAAGTAACCCAATTTTTTCTAGCAGCATTCCAGAGAGACTTCGCCCATCCTGAATGTATCCACTATTTTCTCGACATTCTGAGTTTGGTCTGTATGGTATTCTTACTTCTTTCTTTGAAGCAACCCTGAGATTTTTTTGACGACCAAATTGGTAGATTGCCTTAATATCATCATATCCGTACTCCATTAGGCAAGGTGGCGCAAAATATTCCTTGGTCTCATCGCAAACCAAAAGAAGGGCGTACTCCGGCATAGTTCTAAACGAACCAATTCCAAAACCGAGGATAAGAATGAAAACCGGTACGGCCGCTGCATAAGTCAGATATTGTTTTAATTTATCCATTTTTAATTCCTTTATGTTATTTGCGGATAATTAAAATTATCCCCATGGTCTGCAAATAAGTCGATAAATAATTAAAGAGAACGCTTTCAAAGAACTGAGCAAAGCGTTCAAGCTCACATTGTCCCTCTACTCTATAGTAATTATTAATAATACGGCAAGTTATGGATAACTCAAGAACAAGCAAAATGGATTTTTTGACTATCTCCTTCCATTCCCCCGAATTGTTTACCAATATCCAAAAGCCAACGTTTGATATATTTGTAACATTACCGGTTAAAATAGGTTTTCCATGCTTTATTGAATTCATTTTGTTATGTTCCTGTAGCAACGCTGAAAGGATAGATGCGGATTTCTGACTTTCTCCTTCCATTAACTCGAAGCATGGGTTATGTATCATTGAATGACTCCCACTCCGGAAAGTAAATCGCTCCGTGAACTATGACCTCTGGAAACGGCATCTCCGTCATTGCACCCTCCCAATATCTCATCGCATTCACGACCCATTGATCGCGCGAGGCGTTTAACCAAACTGTATCAGCCTTGTGCGTGAGTGAACCTGGCAGTATCCGACACTCGTAGACAATTTTCTTCTCGTTCGGATACCACTCAACTAGCGCTCTCTGCGCGAGGGAATAATCGTCAAAAACGTAGAGTGCCTTAAGCCGAGAAGGGCAATGTTGGAATCTCTTGGATCGGATATCTTCGAAAAACTTTTCCTTTTCATCATCATCATGCGTAATAGAATATGGAGTCTGCATATTGTGAGTGTGCGGTTCCGCTTCAATTTCCGCCGAAACCGAAGGTAGTTCACCCTTCCCAACGCGGACATTGTTATAAAAAATAGTTAGGCATAGATACTCGGTCGACACGAGGTGCCAGTATGTTGCATCATCGATTACCTTTGGACCCCAATAGGTCTCGACGACCGCGGTCATTTCAATCCCCTTGATGCATGACAATAAAAATTCAAGCTGTATAAAGCATTAAACATAGTTTATCTCTTTCCGCCTAACTTCTTAACATAACACTCAAACCCTGTCATATCCGCCTCCTTTACTAGAATACCATATTATAAATCAAAATGTCAAGCATCGGAAAAAAATTTCAGGAATTCTTATGAAGATCATGAAAAAATTTTTAATTAGGGCAGGCACGGGGGGCCTGCCCCTACAGAAGAAAAAATCCCTGGTTATTTGGATAATTCGATCAAATTATGTAGGGGCGTCCCCCCGTGGACGCCCGCAAATTCTTAAAATCTGAATTCCTGAAATAAGTGGTGCATTCTTGATGGCGTCCCCATTCCTTTTCTTTTTATCGATTTTTGTATAAAACTGGGAAATGGACAAACGGAAGTTGGCACTGACCATTTGGTTCTATGCATTGACCAAACGAAAGTAAGCAGTGACCAAACGGTTCCTTGCATTGACCAAACGGAAGTAAGCAGTGACCAAACGGTTCTATGCACTGACCAAACGGAAGTCAGCATTGACAACACGGTTCCTTGCATTGACCAAA
>JAUPLE010000686.1 GCA_030837085.1 Acidobacteriota bacterium
CCTTCAGTTGGGCATATGCCTTGTCGATTAGTTCTTTCCTGGGGGCATAATAATGCAAATCCGGGTCCACGGGCCCATATGATGAAAATCGTCGCATGTTTGACTCCTTGCCGCATATTTGCAAATCTTCCACAAATATTTTATACCGCGGTTACCATCTTATTTTATCAGAAATTAAAGAGGGATGCAAACCAGGTTAATTATAAAGATAAATGATAAATACCCCCCTAACGAACCGGGACTAAAGTCCCGTTTTTAAAAAAGGGACTTTAGGCCCATGGACAAAACCGCAACTATGATTTATATTAGGCACAGTCAAAGGAGGATACAATGACAATTGGCCCATTATTAAGAAAGCACGAAATCCGAAATTCAAATTGGGCAATTCGATTTATTTATGGTGGGGCGAACCTGTGTTCGCCCCTTCGTGGTTATTGGAAAAAAATCGGCGTTGGCTCTTGAAAAAAAATACCAATTTCACTAAAATGCATCCATGACTTCTCAAAACACAAACCAATGGAAACAAATAACACGGGATAACTTTTTGTTTGTTTTGATCGATTTTCAAGAAAAATTCTTCCCCATCCTGGATACCCAGGTAGTGAAACTGACCAAAGCCAATATCCTGGTTTTGACGAAAATGTTCAAGACACTCAAGGTCCCCATGATCGGCACGGAACACTATGTCAAAGGCCTGGGACCGACTGAAAAAGATATCCTGGCAGCCTGGGGCGATGCTCCCATGACGGACAAAACCAGTTTTAGCTGCTGCGGGGACGATAAGTTCCTGGAGAACCTTGAAAAAAACTCCCGCCCCTTTGTGGTGGTGGCCGGCCTGGAAACGCAGATATGTGTGCTGCAAACGGTCCTGGACCTGCTGGACCGCCGCTATGTGGTCATCGTCCTGGAAGACGCGGTGATCTCTTCAACCAAATTGAAATGGCAAAATGGCCTGGAACTGATGAAAGAAGCCGGGGCTTATATCCTGGATACGGAGACACTTCTTTTCTACTTACTGAAACGGGCGGATACCCCGGAATTTAAGCTGCTGGTCAAACTGCTGAAAGAACAGCAAGCCGGTCTGAGCTAACCGGATACCGGGGCAAACATGCAAATTAAAGGTTTCATTAAAAGAGGGGAATACTTTGATTCCATTTCACTGATGATCGCCACGCAAAAGATCAAGCAAACGGAAGGCGTGGCAGACGCGGCGATTATGATGGGCACCCCCGAAAATAAAACCATTTTGAAAAATTCGGGGTTCTTCATCGATTTGTTCCTGGACGCCGAAGACCCGGACCTGCTGGTGGCTGTCAAAGTGGCGGATGACGGGATGGCACAGGATATCCTGCAAAAAATCGCCGACCTGTTAAATGATACGGGGAAAAAAGAGAACCGGGGTACGCGGGGTACGGGGTTTACTCCCCGCAGCCTGGAAGGTGCTTTAGCGGCATTACCGGGCGCCAACCTGGCCCTGGTTTCGGTACCGGGGAAATATGCGGCCCACGAAGCAATGGCGGCTTTGAAAAAAGGATTACACGTGATGATCTTTTCAGATAATGTCCCCCTGGAAAAAGAAATTGAATTAAAAAAATACGCACGGCAAAAAGGCCTGCTGGTAATGGGGCCGGACTGCGGTACCGCCATCATCAACGGCGTTCCCCTGGCTTTTGCCAATGTGGTGAACCGGGGCAATATCGGGATAGTCGCCGCCTCAGGCACCGGTCTGCAAGAAGTCGCTTGCCTGATCTCCAATCACGGCGGCGGGATATCCCAGGCCATTGGCGCCGGCGGCCGCGATGTGAAACAAGAGGTCGGCGGTATCATGTTCCTCTCCGCACTGGAAATGCTGGACCAGGACGATCAAACCAAAGTCATCCTGCTGGTCTCCAAACCACCGCACCCGGAAGTCCTGGCCCGGATCGGGCAAATGGTTAAAGGGTTCTCCAAACCCGCGGCGGCGGTTTTCCTGGGCGCCGATGCCCCGGAGGTGGAAGCCTATGGGATCACGGCGGCGCCGAACCTGGCCGCGGGCGCGGAAAAAGCCCTGGCACTGGCGGGTATCCACATGGTCAACAGCACCGATGAAATGGATTTAACGGCTCTCGCCCAAAATATTACGGCGAAACTGCACCCGACACAGAAATATTTACGCGCCCTCTTCACGGGGGGTACGTTTTGCAGTGAAACCCAGGTCATTTTAAAGGGATCGCCGGGTCTCTTTTCCAATGCCCCAATTGCCGGCGCCCAACCGCTGGCGGATGTCCGGGAAAGCCAACAACACACGGTGATAGACCTGGGGGCAGATTCTTTTACGGTGGGAAAACCCCATCCCATGATCGATTTCTCCACCCGAAACCTGCGTATTCTGCAAGAAGCCCGGGACCCGGAAACGGCGGTTATCTTGTTGGACCTGGTCCTGGGGTATGGCGCCAATTTGAACCCGCTGGCGGAATTGATGCCGGCGCTGGTGGAGGTTAAAGCAATGGCCTGTTCCCGGCATAGAGAACTGCCGGTGATTTGTTCGGTTACGGGTACGGACGCCGACCCGCAGAACCGGGGTCTGGTGGTCAAATCGCTGCGGGAAGCAGGTTGTATTGTATGCACCTCCAATGCCCAGGCGGTGAAATTGTGCCAAAAGGTTATACGATGAGCATAAAAACATTATTCGATACGGAGTTAAAAGTAGTCAACATCGGTTTAAAGTCCTTTAAAGAAACGCTTGACCAATGTAAGGTCGCCGCGGTCCAGGTGGACTGGCGGCCGCCGGTGGCCGTGGATGATCATTGGCAAATTGTGATGGAACATCATAAAGAAACCATCGATGCGGCCAACCGCGAGGTTTGTGACCGGGTTTTAAACAGCCAACCGGTACTGACCGGCATGGATGTGGCTTTGGCGGTGATACCGGGTATGAAAAAGAACCTGATTTTACATGCGGGTCCGCCGGTCGCCTGGGAAAATATGTGCGGACCGATGCGGGGCGGGATTATCGCGGCCTTGAAATATGAGGGGTTGGCCAAAGACGACGGGGAAGCGGAGCACCTGGCAGCTTCGGGTGAAATCGAATTCGCCCCTTGCCATGAACATGCCGCCGTCGGCCCCATGGCGGGTATTGTGTCGGCCTCTATGCCGGTATTCGTGGTTAAAAATGAAAACCACGGCAATGTCGCCTACTGCACGATGAATGAGGGTTTAGGGAAAGTGCTTCGGTACGGGGCCTTTAGCCCAGCAGTGATCGAGAAATTGCAATGGATGGAAAAGGTACTTTATCCCACTTTAAAAGCAGCAATGGCGAATTTGGGGAGAATCGATTTAAAG
>JAUPLE010000687.1 GCA_030837085.1 Acidobacteriota bacterium
CAACGACGGTACAATCAGCATCGAGAAACATTTAAAAAACGTCAAGCTTAGAGGGGCACGTCCCATTGTCTGGGCCACTTTTGCTGTGCCTGTAGAAAATTATTATAATATGAACCTTAATATCGACGATCTGTGTGATCGATTGGGACTGAGGGACTTCAATAAATGCGATTATGTGGTGAAAGTTCTCTATAATCTGAATAAAATCGAAAAACTTCGATTGCCCAATATAATTGACGCGGGGGTGAACCCAGCCTTTTTCCCCAGCGGTGAAGAAGATCAAATCGGTTATACCCATGACTTGAGAAACAATCTGGGAGGGTTTCCAGAAATCGTCCATGAACCCATCGCTATAAAGAAAATCGATTCGATCGGATACCTGGGACACAAAACCAGGAATGCAAGCAGCAAAATTTTTGAAGAAAATCGTAAAGGAGAATAACGATGATAGACCCGAATTTGCTGATTGACAGGGAAGAAGCATTTTTTGAAGTTGAAAAATTCGAGTTTAATGAATTGGTAACTTATATCGAAAAACGTTTGCGCAGAGAATCGATCCTGCCGCCGCTGGATACCCGTTCGGATGAACTCCCCGAATACTTCCTTGAAAAACTTTATGAACACAGCCGTAATGAGGTATTTAAATCGAGATTTCGGAAGGCAGTTACCGTTCTCTTATGCCATGAACTCCCGGAGATATCCGATAATGATTACCTTGCCACTCTATTGGTATTGTGTGAGGAGTATATCATTGAGGAAGCCATAACCCCGGTGTCCGGCCTGGCGCTGAGTGGGAAACTAAAAAGGAAAAAAAGCGGCTATGGCGATCTCCATCGCCAGGCGCTATTGGCATTGGCTAGGCTGCCGGAAGGTTTGAAAATGACCGACATCTGGGTCAATTCCATTACTGACCCAAGGTATACTGCCGCGGCATTCGCTGCATTGAGAACGCAGAGGTTGGATATAATTTGTAAATATCTTCCTCTATTTATTCGAATGACCTGGGAGCATCCCGACTGCCTGGACATCAATATTGGAATCAAAACAATATATGAAGAATACCAGGAAGATTATTCGGAGGAAGAGATTACTCAAATGTTAATTAACTGTGGAGATGAAAATAACGATGAAATCAGGAGAGAATTAAACAATATAATCGCTGATCTTAATAAAAATGGATTACCACCTGTTACCAATGAGGAGGATTGGCTGTTTGAATATACCCCAATGAAAAATTATCTTCTTGCGAAATTGACACGAAAGAATATAGACCCGGAAAATGCTCATCGAGAAATCGTTGTCTGGAAATGGATTGCCGAGAAAGAAAATAAAAGGGAAAGAGCATCCCGATGGGAAAATGTAGCAACGATTTATTCCTGAACAGGCGCAGTTCTTGAGAGTTAATGCATGAAAATTGATAAATTGAAGAAAGTTATGAAAGGCCCTGTTTTATGGGGAGTTCTTTTTCTTATACTTGTTTTTAGTCTATATGTTATCACGGATTTTAGACAAAGGATCGTAGATGCGGCAACTTTTCGCGACCGTATGATCAAATACGATTATGAAGGAACTCAACAGGAAACATCCGGGTTCATCAATCTCCTGACACCAGAGATTTTCCGTGATTTTAATCCGGAGAGCTTAGAAGAAAAAACCACTTATAATTAAATCAGAAAGTTCTTAGTTTATAAACGTAATAAAATTGAAAAATTTGGGCAAGAGCCGGTATCTATAAAAGCGGATATTAATCTAACGAATTTTCATTTGGAACAGATAGAGAGCGCAAATAAGAATACTCTCATATCCCTGATGGATAAGCAATATTCAAGTCAACTTACCATGGATAACCTGGACCTGGAAAAGAAGCCATTAGACAAATTCCCAGCCAGGTTATATCTGCAAACATCAGAAAAGGTTGCGAATCCCAAATCATTTGTTTTCCTTCCTGTGTACCTGGTGGATACATTAAATAATGAGCCAATGATATATGATACGATCAAGCGGGAGATTATTTTTTCAAAAATGATTGAATACTATATGGAGAATATCCTGACTGATCTTAAAAAATATGAGATCCGCCAGGTATATTATATTCCATTATCCGGTTTCCTCAGGGTAATGAACACAGCGAAGGAAAAAACTCATTATGAGTATTATAAAGATAGTTTTAAAGGTATGCTGATTTTTGCCGATCGGCCCTATTTCCGGGAAGCGTTCAATCAGAAGGTTTTATTCCGGAGATCGAATCCCTATATTGATACCGGGGGGTTTGGTGTTGTTATTACATACAGCATCATTATAAAAAATGAAAAACTGGGTGTAATGGGAATGATTGGGGTGGATAGGCAATTGGACATAAAGACATTCTTAGAAAAAACCAGGGTGGGCTTTCCCTCCTTTGGAAGGGACTATCGTTTTGATTATTACCCGGTAAGTGATAAAAAAAGTTATGAAAAAAATTTTGCTGACGAAAAACTGCGATATGTTATCAGCGAAATTGTAAATAAGTCTGATAAACAATTCGCCAGGAAAATTGGTAAAGAAAATGAAAGTTCTGCGTTTACCTTCAAGATCAATGAGATCGGAAGAGC
>JAUPLE010000688.1 GCA_030837085.1 Acidobacteriota bacterium
AATCGTGAGTTGGGTTACTCCTGCGTGGTCAATGGCTGTTCCCTCACAGAATCAAATGGGGTGGTAACGGTTAAAGTAAACTGGATGATAGGAGAAGGTCGAATATGGATTGATAGAAGTCTCTTTTTTACAATATCTGAGGTGTATTATGGAGCTGATATCCGCCAAAAGTTTGTGATTTATTTACCGGTTTTGCTTCAGAAAAACGCCTTTAATCAGCCCGCTCGTCGGAAGGATGATGGCATTTTAGATGGGATGGGGTGCCGCCCCCTTCGAAGCGTATACGTAGAAGTACCGGGTGGAGGCGGCAGCGGACATTATGTTTCCATAGACGAACCTCCATCGTTAAAGGGTGTGGCTATGTTGATGCAAAATATCCCGGTTGTCAAGGTCGATTACCGGCCTCTATTCGAATATAACCCGGAAACCGGAAGAGCAACGGAACCTCTAAAAAGAATCGCATTCGTCTGGGATCAATATGAAGATTTAATTCTTGCTTTAAAAAAAATCAGGGGAATGGGTTTTGAGATACTTGGAACTTTCGGTTACTCTTACGGAGCATATCTTTGCTCTGTTTTAGAGGCAAAAAACCCTGGGTCCCAGGGGCGGCTTTTTATTGGGGCAGGAATGTATGACGTTTTTAACGCTATTGAATATTGGTTTCATTGGTTTGGGGTATATCTACCCGGTGAAGATTTGTTAAATGAGTGGTCGCCGGGAAATACAAACTTTGCTGGGGATAACGTTTTTATAGCATGCCCGGTATTCGACACGGCTGTATCTCCTTCTAATTCTTCCTGGTTGAGAGGCAAATGGCCAAATGCTGTCCTAAAAGAATATCCAGCCGGGCATTCTTTTGCCGAGGTGGATAAGGAACTGTTAGGAGATGTTATTAACTGGATACTCGGTCAAGAATTTGATGACTTTACCTCCTACCCCTGATTTTTCCACTTCCAATGAGGCCTGCGACTGAGTGTTTGCACGCACGGCTGATATAATGTGTGAAGAAAAAAAGGAGAACTCAATGATTGATATAATCCAAATACACAGGCGTTTCAAGATGTTTGGAACCTTATTCGCCTGCATTCTTTTCTTCAATATGGCTTGTGTGGAACTCTTCGGGGAACAACCATTCGGTTCCTTTGATACTCCTCTCGATGGCTCGACCACAGCGGGAAGTATCGCCGTAACCGGTTGGGCGCTTGATGACATCGGCATCGATTATGTGAAAATCTACAGGGAAGAGGGTAATGGACTGGTATATATCGGGGATGCAACCTTTATCGATGGGGCCCGTCCTGATGTAGCGGCTGCTTTCCCGGGATACCCGAATAACACAAGAGCCGGCTGGGGATATATGATGCTGAGTTATTTCCTTCCCAACGGAGGTAATGGGACCTTTACATTTCACGCCATTGCAACGGATACAGATGGAGCAACCGTTACTCTTGGAACGAAGACGTTGTCTATTGACAACGCCAATCAAGCCAAACCTTTTGGGGCGATCGATACTCCTATCCAGGGCGGCGCAGCCTCGGGGAGCAATTTTGTCAACTGGGGGTGGGTATTAACACCACAGCCCAATCATATTCCCACCGATGGATCTACCATCGATGTTTATGTGGATGGAATTAACCTGGGGCGCCCGACTTATAATATTTACAGGTCGGATATCGCGGGGTTATTCCCCGGTTATACCAACAGTAATGGCGCGGTGGGTTATTTTTACCTGGACACGACGGCTTATAAGAACGGCGTCCACAGCATCTACTGGGTAGCCAGGGATAATAACGGGAACTCCGACGGCATCGGGAGCAGATATTTTACGATTAATAACCCGGATGCAGCGCCTTCGCTAGAAATTATTTCCCCGAATGGGGGTGAAAACTGGTTGCTCGGCTCTACTCAGATCATAAAGTGGAAGGCTGTTGCGCTTTCCACGAGCATCGAAATTTCATTATGGAAAAATGGAAAATGGGTTGGAATAATTGCGAATAATCTTGCCGGTTCACAGGGTTCTTACAACTGGACGGTGGGAAATTATTCAAAAGGCACAGTTGCGGCAGGTTCGGGTTTCACGATAAAAATTGAGGAAAAAGGCGGCGGCGTTTTCGATACCAGTGACACCTCTTTTTCTATAGCCAGCGAAACCTGGCAACCTCCCCGTACTGCCCAGGAGTGGATGGAAAGACCGGTGCGTGGGGCAGTGGTTGAAATTGGCTGCGGCGGTCCTGATGATATTGACTATCCACCGATTCCCACGGCGGAGAGTTTCCGGGATATCAAGGGATTAGGAGCGAATGTCGTGGTGATAGAATTCCAATACGGCTGGACGATTAAGCCGCCTTACAAAGTGGTTGAAGCGCAGTATGCTTTCCTAACAGAGGCCCTTGATAACGCGGCCGCCGCCGGGCTTTACAGTGTTATAAGCGTTCGCAATGGACCGGGCTGCAACGCCATGATGCCGGGTATCGAAGAACCCGACGTCATTACAACGCTTTATGAAGACACCCCGGCAGGCGATTCGGCACGGACGGCTTACATTAAGATGTTGAAGAACATGGTTAACCGGTACAAAGACCGGGAGGATGTCATCGCCTGGGAACCATTGGTGGAGCCGTGCCTGGATTACTATATGCTCGGCGGCGAAGAGGCGCCTTATCCGCGGGCATCCGCGATTTGGAACCCCATAGCCGAGAGTTTCATCATTGCTATTCGTTCGGTTGATCCGGATCGTCCGATTTTGATTGAGCCGGTCAACTGGGGTGGAATCGATGGCTTTACACTTTTACAAAAGTTTAGCGATGATAATATTGTATACAGTCTGCATACGTATGAACCCTATCTCTTTACCCAC
>JAUPLE010000689.1 GCA_030837085.1 Acidobacteriota bacterium
CATTCTGTAGAAGTACGGGGTCCCAAAGCAACGGTGGACGGCTTTAGTTACAAAATCGAAGCCCTGGGCTTGGAAGAGCCTAAGCCGGGTAAACGTCATAAGACAACCCATGCCGCCGCGGAAAAAGCGGGCGCTATTACGGCTATTATGCCGGGCTTGATCGTCAAAATCCTGAAAAAAGAAGGCCAGAAAGTAGAAGTAGGCGAAAAGGTCATCATTCTGGAAGCCATGAAAATGCAGAACGAATTGCAATCAAAGATTTCCGGGACGGTTAAGCAGGTGCTGGTAAAAGAGGGCGAATCGGTCGAAATGCGCCAGGTCCTGGTGGTGATTGAATAATTGTACCAGGAACCCTTTTGACAAAGGGTTCCTGGACCTCCCAAAACTTTTAACTAACCAAAAGTTTTATGGGGGTCCAGGGGGCGGTTTTTCAAAAGAGCCCCCTGGTGCCGGAGGCAATGCTATTTAGAGGGTACAAACCCAAGATACTCTTTCCAATTCTTTTCCCGCTCTTCCTGGGTGAAACCATTATGCCCCAGCGAACTCAACGCCGACACTGCCATTAAATTTGCCAGGGCCCGTTCCCCGATGGCGGTGCGGCTGAGAAGGTCCTCGAGACTGTGATACCCCATGCCCCGGGAGTTAATGATTTTAGAAGCCAGCGCCATGCCCACGCCTTTGATAAAAATAAGCCCGGTGCGCAACGCTCCTTTTTCCTCGCTGAACCCAAGGGCGCTGGTATTGATATCCGGCGGTAAAATCTTCACCCCCCAGCGCTTGGCTTCTTCTATATAGAAAGGCATGGGGTAATACCCGCCGCCGGCGTTAATGACGCGGCAGAAAAAAGTGACGGGATAGCGCGTCTTAAACCACGCCGATAGGTAAGCAGAATAGGCATACGAAACACTGTGGCCCTGGTTAAACGCATAGCGCGAAAAATCATCCGCCAATTTCCAGAAAGCTTGTAGATCGACTTCTTTCCAACCGTTGGCTTTCCCTTTGCTGAAAAATTCCTCCCTATACTGCTCGCCCCTACCCTTTTTCAGGTCGCGGCGTATCTTTTCCGACCGTTCCAGGTTCCAGCCCGCGACCGTATGAAGCAGCACGGATATCTGTTCTTCAAAGATCAGGTTGCCGCGGGTGGTGGGAAATATCTTTTCCAGTGCAGGATGAAGCGCGGGTTTTCTCTCGATATAGGATTGTTTCATCCCGGATTGGGAAGGGCCTGGGCGGATAATGGCAATAGTGACGGCAAGTTCATGGAGGTTACGGGGTCGGACTTTCAGCAAGGTTTCCCGGACCAGGGGACTTTCTTGTTGAAAGCAGCCGATGGTTTTGGCTTCCTGGATATTTTTCCATACTTCCGGGTCATGGAAATCCACGCCGCCTTTCAGCGCCACGGGTGCGATTACATCGAAACCGCGGACGCCCAGGAGGTCCAGTTTGAATATCCGCAGCCGTTCAACGGTATCTTTGTCCCAGATGACCTGTTCAAAACCGTGGGGTGACTTTTCAAGGGGAAAGGCTTTACTCACTTCGCGGGCGGAGAATAGTACGCCGCCCAGGTGCAGTGAGTATTCTTTATAAACGCTTTCCAGCAGGGCGGCCATGCGATAGACTTCGGCCAGTTTCCCGGCGCCTTTGCCTTCAAGGGTTGCGGGAGAAGCAAACATGGGCAGTTCTTTACTCATTTTATGGGAGTCTTCGGCGTTGAATCCATAAGCCCGCGCCACTTCATAAAGAGCGGAACGGGCTTTGAAGAATTTATGGGTGGATACGAAGACCACTTTTTTATCGTATTTCTCAAACACCCACTTCAACACCTGCGCCCGCCGTGACGAATCGATATCGATATCGATATCCGGGAGATCATCCCGGAGACTGTTGACAAAGCGCTCAAACAAGAGATCGTGTTCAATGGGGTTCACCCTGGATAGGCCCAGGAGATAGAGGATGAAGGAAGAGACCCCGGACCCCCGCAAGTTAAAATAGATACTGTTTTTCTTGCAGAAGTTGCCGATTTCGGCAGCGATCAGGAAATAGACGGCAAAACCCTGTTCTTTGATGATATTCAATTCACGAAAGGCCCTTTCTCGTTCAGCCACGGTAAGGGTTCGCTTTGCCATTTCCCGGTTTACGATTTCTTCCAGTCGGTTGCCTGCGTCGAAGGTATACGAAGCGGATGTTCCGCCCGGGACCGGTTGTGACGCCAGCGAGGCCGGCAGGAGTTGGGGAGAATCGGCCCCGGTGGAAATATCGGAAAAATCAAAAGCAATACGTGACGCGAGGGTAAAGGTATTTTTTATGGCGGTGCGGCCGGCGTCGCCCCAGCGCCGCGTAATGGCCTGCGCGCTCATGGGGCCAAAGAGGGGAAGATCGCCGGATTTCGCGCCCATTAATATATCTGAAACCGGATGGTGGTTGAAGACTGCCGAAGCTACCGCGTATTTTTCCGGGTTCATGACCCATTTCATGGGTTGAGTCCAAACCAAGGGTATATTGAATTTCTTCGCGAGGTCGATGATCCCGCGGTTGCTGTTCCATTCGAGGCCCAGGTAGAAATTTTCCGCCGCCACTTGCTTGTGAATATTCACAAAAGAAGTGACGCGGTTTGCGCCCATACGATGAGGAATGTAGACTGTAAGCACATCTTCCAACTTCGAAAATAGTTTTTGATTGAAAGAAGAAACCAGGGAGAAATAGCCCTTCACTGTGATGGGAAAAAGCATAAAGGCGCCGATATTCTGGATCCGTATTTCCGTACCCAGGAGGGGTTTCATACCTCTTTCCAGCGCTTCCTTGCGAAAGCTCTCCCAACCGGCCATAGCGAAGGGATCAGTGACAGCCAGGTAAGAGATATCCCTTTGTTTAAGGAAGTTCCCTAATTCACCGGCGCCTACAGCGCCTTTGCCTCTTGAAAACACAGAATAAACTCTTAACGGTACGTATTTCATTGTTCACAATCCTTTTTACGAATTTCCATTCGCTTTTTGTTCGCTTTTATTATAATATCATTTTAATTCTTTGTCAACAACAATTAAAAAAAATAGGACTTGACACCAGGCGTTTTTTTTGATACTCTAAAGGATAGTTTTTGGGTCTATAGCTCAACGGCTAGAGCTACCGGCTCATAACCGGTTGGTTCCAGGTTCGAATCCTGGTAGACCCACTTAATTCTTTTTAAAAGGAGCATAATTGAAAGAAGGACTGGAAATTTTATACTCACTGCAACTGCATGACGATCAATTAAAAGAGACCGAAAATCTCATTAAAGAAATCCCGGGAGAAATCAAGAAGGTAGAAGAAGAACGAGATGGGAAAAACACCATCATTGAAAACTCCAGGCTTAAGCTCAACGAGAATGTCAAGAAAAGGGAAAAACTGGAAAAGGAAATACTGGTGATAAAAGAGAAGATCAAAAAGTACAAGGAACAGATGAGCAAAGCCACTACCAACAAGGAATACCAGGGATTTATCGCAGAGATCAACTTTGAAGAAACCAATATCGGCGGAGTGGAAGAAAAAATTATCGAGCTGATGCTGGAATCGGATGAAATCATGAAGGAAATACGGGACAGCGAAACTGAATTCAGTAAAATCGCCGCGGAATACAATACAAAAATAAAAGATCTGAACACCGGCCTGGAATACCAAAAAGCAAAACTGGGCCACATGATCAAAGAAAGAAAAGAACTACGCGCCAAAATCCCGGCAAATTTGCTGCATACCTACGATCATCTCGCAAAAAATAAGAATGGCAAAGCGATCTCCTATGTTGAAACGGATTTTTGCGGCATCTGCAATGTAAAGGTTCGCCCACAGCGGTTAAATGAATTGATTTCCTCCAACGAGATTTTCGTATGCGAAAACTGCGGCAGGATACTGTTTAAAAAGATCGAAGTGCAAAAAGAAGCGCAGGAAGAAGAACCGCAATAAACCGACGGCAAAAACCTGGCTGAAACGAAGGTTTAGGTCGTGGCCAGGGTGTCAAGGCGTCCAGGTAAGGATTGAAAAGTGATTGAATTCTATCATGTTTTCAAGCAATATGTTAAAGATCAA
The DNA here is from genome assembly GCA_030837085.1 of Acidobacteriota bacterium. Classification (GTDB taxonomy): domain Bacteria; phylum Acidobacteriota; class Aminicenantia; order UBA2199; family UBA2199; genus JAKAGC01. The sequence continues at coordinate 4,060 of JAUPLE010000689.1, forward strand.
TATGCTCTGTTTGACATCAGCCTCAGTATTCAAAAGGGAGAATTTGTTTTCCTGACCGGCGCCTCCGGCGCCGGAAAATCCACGCTTCTAAAGCTGATTTTTAAGGAAGAATTGCCCTCCAAAGGTCAAATATTGGTAAACTCCAGCAACATAAACCTTATTCCCCAGAAGGAATTGTACCTGTTAAGAAGGGATATCGGCATTGTGTTCCAGGATTTTAAACTGCTGGCCAACCGGACGGTCTATGAAAATGTGGCCATTCCCCTGGTGGTGAGAGGAGAAAAAAAATCCGCCATTGATAAAATGGTCATTAAAGTATTGGCGCAGGTGGGTTTATCGCATCGTAAAAATTACTTTCCTACTCATATTTCCGGCGGCGAACAGCAGCGCGTGGCCATTGCCAGGGCCATCGTGGGCAACCCTAAAATTGTTATTGCCGACGAACCCACGGGGAACCTGGATACGGAATTATCCATTGAAGTCTTTAGAATCTTTGAAAAGATTAATGCTAATGGAATCACCACCATTATCGCTACCCATGACCTGCATTTGCTGAACATGTTCCCTAAACGGACCCTAAAACTGGAGCAAGGGAAATTTACATCGTCCACCCCGACCGGCCCCGCGGAGGTGACCCTATGAATTTACTGCAAAGTACCCTCAATAACGCTTTCATCAGTATTAGCAGGAATAAATTGATCAACTTCCTGAGCTTCGGCATTATTGCCTTTACCCTCCTGATTTTCGGCATCTTTAACTACCTGTCCTACAGCCTGGAAACCTTTGCCAACGAATTCTCCAAGAACATCGAGGCGATTTTTTATTTTAAAGATAACGTGGAACAACCCGAGATCGACCTGTTATTGAAAAAACTTAAAGAGAGTTTACTGGTGGAAGATGTCACCTTCAGTTCCAGGGACCAGGCGGAAATTGCTTTTTCAAGACAGTTCCCCGAATTGAAATATATTCTCTCGGAATTCAAAACCTCCCCTTTCCCGGCGTCCATCGAAGTGAAATTCAAACAAGAATACAATATCGGCACCAAGGTCATCTCCTTTATCGAAGACATCGAAAAATTGAGCATTATTGAAAGTAAACAGGTCAACCTGGACTGGGCGCAAAAAGTGATGGCCATTAAAAAATTTATTTCCCTGGTGGGCATGTTCCTGAGCATGATCCTGATTTTCGTTTCGGCTTTTATTATTTTCAATTTGATTAAATTAAACATTTTTTACAGGAAAGAAGAGATTAACATCTACAGGCTGGTGGGAGCAACGGACTGGTATATTAAGATTCCCTTCATAATCGAGGGCGCCCTGCTGGGATTTTTCGGCAGTATCATGGCCTGCGGCTTGCTTTTTATTACCTTAAAGTTGTTTCCAGCCTACGCCACATTTATGTATAATATCTTCAAGGATATGATCAGTTTCAAAAATATACCGCTGATTCTCTTTTTACGGCTGCTGCTCCTGGGAACAGGCATCGGGCTCCTTTCCTCTTATATTTCGGTCAGGCAATTTTTGAAGAACTGAGATAATTGTTAATTGTCAATTGTTAATTTCTTCGCGGTCCTTCGCGTTCTTCGCGGCTCATGTTTTTTTAAGAGCCCCAAATCGGAAGATCAGGGACAAACGGACCATGTTGTTACTATAACGCGTTAATACAGGCGCTGCCGAATCGAAATGCCCTTGTTCCCACCAATTGGCTTTTTGCTTCATATAAGCAAAATCAAAAGCCACCACTGACGATATATCCAGTCCCAATCCCAGCGAATAACCGATAAATTTGATCACTTTCGAGTTGCCGGCGCCGGCTGGGAACAACGGGCTTTCCTTAAACAAACCACACCTCAAGAAAAGAGCCATTTTTTCAATGGGAACCGTAAACTCCAAACCGGCCCGGAGATTGACGGCATCCCGCTGGCGGAATGAATAAGCGTTCCTTACCGGGAATTCCCGCTCCTCATCCTCGGCCTGGCCATAATCATGATATATATGGCTAAGACGCCAGTAGATAATGAAATAGTCCGCCGAAAACCGCATCCACGGGAATAACCGTACCATCACCCCCAAGGATAACCGCGGGGGAATCTTCACATCGGCCCGGGCCGCATCTTCCTTCACACCGGCAGCGCCGTTGTAAGAATAAAGATTCACATATTCCGATTCAAATATATTTGAAAGCCGGGTTCGGTAAGTCACACCGATAGCCACGTCTTTTATGGGTTTAAAAAGCAATCCCAGGATTATATTTCGGCCCTCCAGTTTCTCGGTATAGGTTTCATTGTCTTCCAGCCGTGTGGACCCGCCGGCGTTTTGGTAAAGGGACCGGTAATTGGCTGTACCGGAATTCATAAATTGCTGTAAGGTAATGCCCAGGGAAAAATAATCGTTCAAATAATATGCGGCTGTAAAACCCAGGACATCGATGCCGCCTTCGCCGGAAAAGTGAACGGTATTGTTGTATCCTGTGGCAATGCCGCCGGTATAACTGTCTTCGTTTTCCGAGAATTTACCCACCAGGGTATAAGGAACACACCGGTAATAACTGAGGGCAAAATTCCATTTCATATCCCAGAAGTATGCCGGAACCGATATAGAAAGAAAATCCAATGTTTTTAATCGCGAATCCAGGTTTTGTGTATAGCGGTTGTTATAAGGAACACCGGCCTGTTCTTGCAAGTCATAGTGGTATAAAAGTTCATCGTTCCTATAGTTAATAAAGGCTTCCGGTGTGTTCAATTCCGCGATGCCGGCCGGGTTCCAGAAAACCGCCGACAGATCGTTGGCCACAGCGGTAAATGCATTGGACACGCCCATGGCCCTGGCCCCGAAGGAAAAGTTATAATAGGTATAAAGCGGTTTAAACTGTGAATAGCCGGGAATGGCAATAAAAATTGAAAATAGAATCCACAGCATTGGGAAAAATCGTTTATTATTCGATGGTTGGGACTGCATTTTCTTCCTCTTCCTCCTCGTTGTAGCCCACCAGTTCATCCTGGTCTTCGATATAGATACGTCCGCCCATGTCTTCCTCGTAAGAAAGGCAGCACATCAGACGGCCGCACTGGCCCGAAATTTTTACCGGGTTCATATTCAGGTTCTGGCGCCGGGCCATTTGGAGGGTAATCGGCTCGATACTGTTCAAAAAAACTTTGCAGCATAATTGCCGTCCGCAAATCCCCAGGCCGCCGATCATTTTGGCTTCGTCGCGGATGCCGATCTGCCGCATCTCGATTCTCATCCTGAATTTCTTGGCCAGGTCTTTGACCAGGTCCCGGAAATCGATCCTTCCCTCGGAAGAAAAATAGAAGATCGCCTTTCTCTCGGAAGTAAAAAAACTAACTTTTATCAGTTTGATGGGGATTTCCCGATCTTTTATCCTTTTCAAGCAGAAGTCGTAGGCTTTTTGCTCTTCCACGGTTTTTTTCTGGAAATTCTCCAGGTCGCTGTCCGTAGCAATTCTCAGTATCTCCGGTATGCAGGATATATTTTTTATCTGGTTGAATATATTTCCAAAGGACTTTAAAACAATTCCCAATTCCTCGCCGATTAATGATTTTATAATCACATGGTCATTGGGTTTAATCTCGGTTTCTTTTGTTTTAAAGTGGAGGACATCTTTCCGGTCCTCGATTTTTACCGTAATCACCTTAAACATTCAAATACCTCATGCCACACCTTCATTCTCATAATCGGTATAGCTTTTCATGAATTCCATGATCAACACCCTGGCATTCAGGTTCCGTTGGATATCTCTCAGCAGGTATTCCATTTTCCGGATCAGGAACAAGGTTTTTTCAATGGATATGTATGAGGTTAACTTTTTCAGTGTTTCCTTATAATCCATGTTTATTATATTTGGGTTTTGGGGGTCCACCAGGAGAATCATAATATCCCGCAGCATTAAGGAGAGCAGGTTAACCGTTTCCCGGAAGTATTCCACGAATTTTTCCCTGCTGCGGCTCAATTTAAAGAGGTTCATCAAAGTCACTTCGACCCCGCGATTTTGCAGGAGGCCGCTCAGCATGGCCAGGGCTTCGGCGCGTTTATTCATAAACTCTTCGAAATCGCCGGTTACCACGTTTTCCGCATTACTCTGGCTTAGGTAAGCTTTCAATTGGGCTGTTTCGGCGTCATCTCCCTGTTGGACCAGGTATTCCGTGATTTCATTTTTTGAAAGGGGGGAAAATTTCAAAATCTGGCAGCGGGATTTGATAGTAGGGAGCAAGCCGTTCAAATTATCCGTCAGCAGGATAAACACATTGGCCGGCGCCGGTTCCTCCAGTACTTTAAGAAAGGCGTTGGCGGAGCTGGGGTTCATATGGTGGGCGCCGGTGAGAATATAGACTTTTTTATTACCTTTCATGGGCCTATTGAAATTATCTTCCACCAGGTAGGTAATCTGTTCTTTTTTATAAAACTGGCCGTCCGGCTGTAGGACTCTCAAATCAAGGAAGCTTTCGTGGTCGGCCTCGATGCAATGCTGGCAGTGACCGCAAAAGTCGTCGCCCTGGGTGAGGCAGTTTAATGCTTTGGCAAACCCGCGGGCAAATGTTAGTAAGTTGGATGGACTGGGACCGAAAAATATCATGCTGTAAGGTACGATATTATGTCTCAGGTAACTGGTCAATATATTTTTTATCCGCTTATTCCCGATCAAATCATCGAATGCCATATTTTCACTTTCTTTTTTACTGGGTTTCCAGGTTTTTCAAGTTGTAAGTTTACCATTTTTTTGAATAAAAGACAAATCCCAAATTCACCGCCAAATTTAAAAATCACAGGCGTGACGTTAATCCCTGGAGCGCCCTGCGAGCCGAATTTTCGAGGAACGAAAATCGGCGAGACGGGTTCCCGGAGCCGAGGACCGGCGTAGGGATGAAGTGGAAGGGATTACGTCTACAGCCTGGAAGCATTAGGCGGCGAATTTGGGAATCCCGGCCACTTGAAATTAAAATGATTATGGGTTAAAATAGGATCCCGGAACAGGAGGATTTATGGGATTACCTCTAAGGAAGCCTGAAGAATTATTTACATATGCCTATTACGTGACCTGGCCCGACGACGAGAGATGGGAGCTAATCGACGGCGTCCCTTATGATATGACCCCGGCTCCCAATCGTTATCACCAGTACATCAACGTAAAAATAATATATGCACTGGAACACTTTCTCAAAGAAAAAAAATGCCAGGTTTACGCTGCTCCTTTCGATGTCCGGTTCCCGGAAGCCAATCAATGCGATGATGAAATCCTCACCGTAGTACAGCCGGATATTTCCGTGATCTGTGATCGTTCCAAATTGGATGAAAAAGGCTGCAAAGGCGCCCCGGATTTGATCATTGAAATACTCTCACCCGCCACTTCCAAAAAAGACCGGATAATTAAATTTCATACGTATGAACGGTTCGGGGTTAAAGAGTACTGGTTGGTTTCCCCCGAGGACAAAAGTGTGGAAGTGTTTATCCTGGGGGAAAACGGGAAATACGGCAGACCTGAATTTTATACGGAAGAAAAGATTCTTCCCTGTCACACCCTTGAAGGATTAAATATCAATTTGGCAGAAATATTTGTAGAAGAAAGCGCCTAATTCCCCTTAATAAAAAAGGGCCCCACTGCGGCCTCTGTGGCTAAATGATTTTTATTGTTTGATCTCTTCCTTTGTTAGCCCGGTTGTCTCGACAATTGTATCGATAGGAATGCCCTTGCTCAACATTGTTTTCGCTATCTCTAAGGCTTTCTCTTTTTTCCCTGTTTCTCTTCCTTCTTCCTTGGCATACTCGATTCTTCCACGCTCATCCTGGATATATATTCCTTTTTTGTCATAGGCGTCGAGTTCTTCTTTGGTCCAGCTTAATTGATTGGCCACTTCGAAGGCTTCCCGTATTTCCTTTGGTTCTTCCATCTCTTTCGGGA
>JAUPLE010000690.1 GCA_030837085.1 Acidobacteriota bacterium
CGTTTATTGCTACCTGGTAAGCCTCTGGGATTGCAGTGGGAATTCCCTGGATAAAAACCGGGAAATACTCAGCCATGATATTTATTTATTTCCCAATACCATTATCCCTTGCCAGTTGGCTGAAAATAACCCGCAGTGGGGAAGTTTTTGGCCGGCGCCGAACAATCCTACCTGGTGGTGGCAGTTCGACAGTGTTTGCCAGGACCCGGCGGACGATAACGACAAGTGGTGTACGCCGCCGCCGTCTTCTACCCTGACAATCGATAATATCAGGGAAGAAAGTAAGAAGGGGGACGTTGCCATTGACTGCGGGCTGTCATTACTCTTTCGCAACTTGCTTTTCAATTTTTAGAAATCCTATTTCCCATCGATGACCGGAAAAAATATTTTGTTTTGAACCTTGCAAAAAAATATCAAATAAGTTATAACTTTCCCTATGGAAAACACAAACGATTACGAAATAAAGTATTCAAAAACATTGGCAGATTTTTTAAACCAGGACAAATCCCAGTACCCCGATACTCTAATCGATGTACTGGAATACTCCGCGAAACGATTCGGCGACCGGCCGGCAGTGGGTAAAGCCCTCGAACCCCCTATCACTTATAATGAATTCCTCGCTAAAGTGATCAGTATCTCCGACCTGCTGCTGGAACGGGGCGTCATGAAAGGAGACCGCATCGCCATCCTGGGCGAAAACTCCCCCAATTGGGGAATCGCTTACTTCGCCGCTATCCGCGCCGGCGCCGCGGCTGTCCCTATCCTGCCGGATTTCCCGGAAGCGGATATAAACCATATCCTGTCGGATTCCGAAGCCAAAATCCTCTTCACTACCCTTAAACAACTGGAAAAACTGGGCGACCTGGAAAATTCCAAACTGAAATCCGTTATTATGCTGGACGATATCTCCGCGGCTGCCCAAAATATCAGCGAAATTAAAAAAGAACTGCTCACGGAAATCTTCGATCGGGCCATGGACTTTATCAAAAAAATCCCCGAAACCTTTGGCCTGGTCTCCAGGAAAGCCCTAGAAAACGATATCGTTTCCATTATCTATACCTCCGGCACATCCGGCCATTCCAAAGCAGTGATGCTGAGCCATCGAAACTTGATCTCCAACGTGGCGGCCGTAAAAATGTTGGTGGATGTATTTCCCGGGGATACGTTCCTTTCCGTTTTACCGCTTTCCCATACCTACGAATTTTCCCTGGGGTTCCTGCTGCCGCTGTTCAGCGGCGCCCGCATCGTCTACCTGGACAAAGCCCCCACCCCCAGCGTCCTGGAAAAAGTATGCAAGATTGAAAAACCCACCACTATCTGCTCTGTACCCCTAATCCTGGAAAAAATATACAAGAAAAAGGTGGCCCCGGTACTAGGAAAAAACCTGGCCATCAAACTAATTACCAAAATCCCGGGCCTGAAGAAAAAAATCTATAAGAAAATCAATCATAAATTGCTCGAATTTTTCGGCGGTCAATTAAGAGTTATGTCCGTCGGCGGGGCCTCATTCAACCAGGAAGCGGAAAAGTTTTTCAACGCCGCCGGCTTCCCTTATATCGTTGGCTACGGACTGACCGAAACCGCCCCATTACTGGCCGGCGGCCCGGTAGGTGATAAAACCATCAAAATTACTTCCACCGGCAAACCCACCCCCGGCTGCGAGCTCAAAATCGTTAACCCGGACCCCAAAACCGGCATCGGCGAAATCTACGCCCGCGGCCCCAACATCATGAAAGGCTACTACAAAAACCCGGAACTGACGGCCGAAGTTTTGGATAAAGACGGCTGGTTTAAAACCGGCGACCTGGGCCACTTCGACAAATACAACAACCTCTATATCAAAGGCCGGTCAAAAAATATGATCCTACTGGCCAACGGCGAAAACATCTACCCCGAAGCCGTCGAAGAAAAATTGAACGCCTGCCCCCAGGTCATGGAATCCCTGGTAATAGAAAACAACGACCAACTGGAAGCCTGGGTCTACCTGGATTACGACCTGGTAGACGCCGAAACCCGCGGCAAAACCGAACGCCAACGCCTGGAATTCATTGAAAAAGTACTGGCCGATACCAGGGAATCTGTTAATTTACAATTATCTTCCTTTTCAAAACTGGCCCGCATCTATGAACAGAAAGAACCTTTTGTGAAAACCGCCACCCATAAAATCAAAAGATACCTCTACGCACACCCCCATACCAAAAAGAACCGCGGGCAAGTCCTGGTAGATACGGATGATTAATATGAGCTGGGCGAAAAAAACTACCAGAAACCTTTTTATAAAAAGGTTTCTGGACTTCCAAAAATTTTTGATTATTCCACATTACAAATACATTGTTTGGAAAACAGGAGCAAACACATGAAAACATCCATCGAACCCTTTAAGATTAAAATGGTGGAACATATTAAACAAACTACCCGGGAGGAACGACTCGAATATCTGAAAGAAGCCCATTACAATGTATTTTTAATCAGGGCTGAAAATATCTTGATCGATTTCCTCACCGACAGCGGCACCGGGGCCATGAGCGACCAACAATGGGCCGCCATCATGACCGGCGACGAAGCCTATGCCGGCAGCAAAAGCTTTTTCCATTTCGAAGAAACCGTACAACAAATCACGAGCTTTAAACATATTATCCCCACCCACCAGGGCAGGGCCGCCGAACGCATCCTCTTTGAAATCGTTTTAAAAAATAAAAAAGGACAAAAAATACCCAATAATACCCATTTCGATACCACCCGCGCCAATATCGAATACCATGACACGGAAGCCGTAGACCTGGTTATCCCCGAAGGCAAAATCCCGGAATGCGACCACCCCTTCAAAGGAAACATGGACCTGGGCAAACTGGAAGAATTCCTGGACAAAAACCATAAACATGTCCCCCTGGGCATGATAACCATTACCAATAATTCAGGCGGCGGCCAACCGGTCTCCATGGAAAACATCAAAGAAACAGCCCGGCTGTACCGGAAATACAAAATTCCATTTTTCATCGACTGCTGCCGGTTTGCCGAGAATGCTTACTTTATCAAGCAAAGAGAAAAAGGTTACGGCGAAAAAACCATCCTGGAAATCGCCCGGGAGATGTTTTCATATGCCGATGGCTGCGCCATGAGCGCCAAAAAAGACGGCATGGTTAATATCGGCGGTTTCCTGGCCATGAACGACGATAACCTGGCCATGCACGCCCGCAACCTGTTGATCCTGACCGAAGGATTCCCCAGCTACGGCGGACTGGCCGGGAGAGACCTGGATGCGATGGCCGTGGGCCTTCAAGAAGTACTGGACGAAAATTACCTGCGCTATCGTGTAAGGACGGCCGAATACATGGGGGAACGTTTATTAGATGCGGGCGTCAGTATCATTCGCCCCACCGGCGGCCACGCCGTCTACATCGACGCCGCGGCTTTTTACCCCCAGATCCCGGCCCACCAGTTTCCCGGCCAGGCGCTGGTCTGCGAACTTTATAAAAACGGTGGTATTCGCGGCGTGGAAATCGGCTCCCTTATGTTCGGGAAAACAGACAAAATCACGGGCGATATGATCCCCGCTTCCATGGAATTGGTGAGATTGGCGTTTCCGCGGCGGGTGTACACCCAGAGCCATTTCGATTATGCCATTGAAACCATCATTGAGACTTTTAAAGAAAGAGAAAAAGTCAGGGGATTAAAAATAACCTGGGAAGCGCCATTTTTAAGACATTTTTCCGTCCACATGGTGCCGCTGGAATAAAAAGGATAGAAGTCGCGAAGAAAAAACCTTTAAACAAAAGCTTTGGGAAGTCCAGAAACCTTTTCTCGAAAAGGTTTCTGGTGGTCGAAGTCAATAATTGATGGTGGATTTAGAGGATACGTAAGAGGCTGTTAGTTGTTTTTCTTTTTGCTCATATAATCTTCGATGGCGGACTTGATACCCTCTTCAGCCAGGATGGAGCAGTGCATCTTTTCCGGCGGCAGACCGTCCAGCGCTTCGGCCACGGCTTTATTGGTGATAGCCAGCGCTTCTTCAATCGGCTTTCCTTTTATCATATCGATAGCCATGGAACTGGTGGCAATGGCTGCCACACAGCCAAAGGTTTCAAATTTTGCATCAGCGATGAGCCCGTTTTCGATCTTGATATAGATCCACATCACATCGCCGCATTTTTTGTTTCCAACTTTCCCGATACCGTCGGCGTTTTCGATTTTGCCGTAATTTTTCGAGTTCTTGAAGTGTTCGATCACTTTTGTGCTGTACATAATACTATACTCCTATTTATATATCCACTAACTTTCGTCATTTATTCGTCCAGAAAGGTGACATGCTTCTCAGTCGCTGGACAACCGTGGGTAATGTTTCCAGTAAATTGTTCACCGCGTCTTCGCTGTTGTATTTTCCCAGGCTGATCCTCAAACTCCCATGGGCGTCTTCGTGCTTCAAACCGATGGCCAGCAGCACATGGGAAGGATCAAGCGATTTGGAAGAACAAGCAGAGCCGGAAGAGAGTGCAAAGCCATCTGCGTCCAGCATGGCCAGGATAGACTCGCCTTCGATGTGCCGGATAGAGACATTGAGTGTATTATAAAGCCCGTTTTCAGGGTCCCCATTTACCAGTACATCGGGGATGGTTTCAAGGATTCCCTTTTTGAGCCGGTCCCTCAGGGGTCTTAATTTTTTTTCTTCATCTGCCATTTCAGCCAGGGCGATTTCCGCTGCTTTGCCAATGCCCACGATGCCGGTAACGTTCTCAGTGCCGGCGCGAAGACCATGCTCATGGCCGCCGCCGAATAACAGCGGATCGATTTTAACACCTTTCTTCAAATACAGTACCCCCATACCTTTGGGTCCATATATCTTGTGCGAAGAAAAGCTCAGCATATCAACGCCCAGGTTTTTCACATCCACCGGGATTTTCCCGGTGCTCTGCACAGCGTCGGTATGGAAATAGACGCCCCGGCTGTGGGCAATTTCCACCAATTCTTTAAGGGGCTGGAGTGTACCGATTTCATTGTTGGCGTGCATGATGGTGACCAGGATAGTCGTGTCCTTGATGCTTTCTTTCAATTCTTTCGTGCTGACATAACCTTTTTCATCTACCGGGAGATAAGTGACTTCAAAACCCTTTTTTTTGGCCAGGAACTGGCAGGTTTTCAAAACCGCGGGGTGTTCGATAGCAGAGGTAATGATATGATTTCCTTTTTCCTTATACATTGAGGCGACACCCTGGATGGCCAGGTTATCGGATTCCGTGCCGCCGGAGGTAAAGAAAATCTCTTCCGGCTGGGCGTTAAGCAATTTTGCTGCCTGTTCCCTGGCGATGTCTATGGCATGAAGGGCTTCCCCGGCTTTGCTGTAGAAGGATGAGGGATTGTGGAAGTTTTCAAAGAAAAAGGGCTGCATGGCCTCGATTACCCTTGTGTCTACCGGTGTTGTCGCATTATAGTCGAAATAGTTTTTTAAGTCCATGTTTACCTCCAGGCAATAATTATAACCACTACAGTGTCGTTTGTCAACTGCCTCAATGCAATTAATTTTTTTAATCACGATCAAAGCGACCACTGGAGTTTCCAACAAATCACTAGAGAAAATTGTACCCTTTTCCAAAGAAAAAATCAACTATGCTTCAGTTCCTTAATTCACCGCATAATACTTTCCGGCTGTAGACGTAATCCCTTCCGCTTCATCCCTACGCCGATCCTCGGCTCCGGGAACCCGTCTCGCCGATTTTCGTTCCTCGAAAATTCGGCTCGCAGGGCGCTCCAGTGATTAACGTCACGCATGTGATTTTGTAATTTGGCGATGAATTTAGGAGTTATCTCCTGGCGGGGCGTGATGAGGAAAGAACCCGGTAGCGGCCCCTTTTTGTGTTTTTAAA
>JAUPLE010000691.1 GCA_030837085.1 Acidobacteriota bacterium
TTTTTAAGGCGGTTAACTGTTCATGGATGTGCAGGAAATAGCCCGGCAAAATTGACCATTCCACCAGTTGTAGGATGCGGTTTTTATTGGCGTCCAGTAGGGGTGAAAAGGTTTCGCATAGTTTTTGGGCGGCGCGGCGGTTGGGGAGATATCCTGTGCAGCGGCAGATATTGCCGTCCAGGGCATCGATGGCATCGTGGTAGTCCAGGGCCGCGGAACTGAGGAAAAACCCGGTCAGGGACATGATGATTCCCGGTGTGCAAAAGCCGCACTGGGAAGCGCCTTCATCGGTAATGGCCTGTTGTATTGGCGTCAGTGCGCCGGCGGGACCGGGAGTATTGATGCCTTCTACGGTAACGATATGCTTTCCGGCCAGTTCGCCCAACGGCAGCAGACAGGAAGCCACGGCTTTATAGTGAACTTCATTGTCTTTTAATTCGCCCAGTAATACGGTGCATGCGCCGCATTCGCCTTCCCGGCAGCCTTCTTTGGTTCCCGGGAGTTTCTGTTGTCCCCGGATAAAATCCAAGGTCACGGTCCCGGCCGGGGCGTTTGTCTCTACTTCCCGGTCATTTATAAGAAACTTTATCGGATATCTCATCGGATCTCCTTATTTAATAATACCTTCTGTGTATTCGCCTGGGCGTGTGTTCCGTGTGTTCTGTGGGCTTGCCTTTTATTCTTATTAATTCATATTCCCGGATATTAAATTTCTTTAGCACCTCTTCCACGCAGTGATTCCTGACGGTAATATAAAGTTCTTTATGGGTTTTCAAGATTTTTTCCAGGAGCGGGGCAAACCCTTTGCCCGCCAATTCCAATGGGCCGATCTCATCGATAAATATTGGTTCTATATCCCGGGCGATGATATCATCAATGATGCTTTCGGCGAAGGTAACGGCTGCTTTTGAGAAATGGAAAGGGCCGCAGCGATCGATTTCGTCGAAACCTGGGGGGAGGTATTGAGACCGGTAGGCCAGGGGCATTTTTTCATTGTTACTCAAGCGCACGATCTCATAGCCGGTAAAATCGGCATGATCCGGGAATATTTTTTTCGATACGAAACCGTCGCCCTGTTTTGTTTGCTGTTGTTGATAGAGAGAAATCAACCGGTGGGTTTTTCCCTGGTTGATTTCACCGGCAATAATGTAGATCATTTCACCGTTTGCTTAAGTGTTTGTGTCCGTTTTTGTTGCAGCGAATCGCCTGGAGTTCAGAGATAATGGAGATAGCGATTTCATCGGGGTTTTCACCGCCAATGTCCAGGCCCACCGGTGTATAGAGGAGACTCAAGTTGATATCGGGCCCCAGGTCTTTGGTGAGTTGTTGAATCATTGCTTCTCCTTTGCTGTGTGAGGCGATCAAACCGATGTATTTGGGGCTCCAGTGGGCCTCATAGATGCGTTTCAGGATAATGTAATCCAGTGAGTGCGAGTGGGAAGCGATTATGAAAAAACTACAGGGCGGGATATCTTCGTCTTTAAGGGCTGTTTCATAGTTAACGGTAATACGATTTTGGGCGCCGTCGATAGTTTCCACCATTCCTTCGCGGTTATCGATAAGGGTTATGTAATAATTGAGATTTTTTAGATGGTAAACCAGGGCTTTACCGATGTGGCCGGCGCCGAAGAGGTATAGTCTTGCGCCGGACCCGATGTATTCGTAGAAAAAGGTGACTGTGCCGCCGCAGATCATGCCGGTTTCTTCACCGTCGATAACATCGTTGTCCGGGCTCAATGAGTATTTTTTCATGTAGTTTTTCTTTTCTTTCAGGCATTGGCCTGCTTTTTTAACGGCTGCATATTCCAGCGCGCCGCCGCCCACTGTTCCTTCGCGCCGGCCATCCGGGAACACCAACATTTTGGTCCCCATGCCGGCCGGGCCGTGACCTTCCTTGGCCACGGCTGTTATCAAAACTCCTTCTTCGCCTTTTTGTTTTATGCGTACAATTTCTTCATATATATCGGCCATTGCATTCTCCTTATTATGAGTTAAAATCCCGATAGGATAACCCTGGTAAGGATTGCCGCCGCAAATACTCCACAGGAAAAAGATATTCCCGCATCTGAAGCGACAGCGCCACCCGGTCTCCATATTCGGACCCCGAACCGATTCCATTTGCGGGATTCCTCGGTTTTAAGGTAAGCCACTATAATTGCGGCATTCACCAGGGATTCCAGCAGGAAGAAGCGGAGGATATTTACTATCCCAATGTGGAAGAAATCATCGGAGATAGCAAGAATGAGCAGGATGAAGGAGTAAAGAATAAAAGCGGCGCGCCAGCCGGCGGCGGCTAATAACACCTCCCGGAAACGGAAAACCCGCTGTTTTTCGAGCAGGACTTTGTAACAAACCATTAATACGGCGCCTTCCATTAGAATGGCCAGGGCGGGATTAATGGTAAAAATTGGACCGGGGCCGGGTAAAAAGAGGTCCACCAGTTTGATGGTGGCCGCGGTTGCGGCTGTGCTGAATAGGGACATGGTTTTGCCGCTTTCGCGATAGGCCCGGGTCATGAAATAGAAGCCGATAGGGAACATGATAAAACCTGCGATCCCGGGGATAAGCGTTACCAGGTGAACCAGGTATCCTAGCGTCGCTTCGGCTATGCCCCACAGTGAGCCCCAGAACAGGGATATGGTAAGCATTTCTTTCAGGGAATCTTTTTTCATTTTCATTAAACCTCCTTTGAGGGTTATAGGGATTTAGGTTTTAATTATACCACTGGCGGTTTAAAATTTAAATCGTTTCGAGAAAAAAGTGTGTGAGTGTGTGTGAATAAATAATGGCCGCGAAATAGGTGAATCACGATGAAAAGGCCGCGGCGACGCAGCGACGTAGGAGTTTGATCCGGGGGCTGCGTCTCTACTCTTTTTTCATGGCGGCATCCACCAGGTCTTTGCGATCTTCCTTGAATTTGCAGAAGGAGAGCAGCATTTCATGTTTCAACATGGGGATGCGTTCCATATGTTCGATCAGTTCTTTGAAATC
>JAUPLE010000692.1 GCA_030837085.1 Acidobacteriota bacterium
CGCCCAACCGGTAACCGCGATACTGCTGCTTACCGTGGCCCCATCCTGGGGGGTGTCAAATTCACCGAAAGGAGGAGCAGCAACAAGATTTCTGATTTTCCATACGTGGGCCAGGCATTTATCGCCGTCAGCCCTGTATTCCATGACATACAAATAGCCCCGCGTGCGGTCAAAGGCCGCCGCGCCCAGGTGAGTTTTTTGCTGGGAAGACGTCACGTTGAAAAGATATTGATCGATATCCAGGGCAGCATAGGGTTGTGGTTCCCAGGGCTCTTTTGCCCCGGCGGCCACCGCTGCCAGGTCATCGGTATCGTAAAAAATAAATTGTCCTTTGAAACCGGTAGACCACCAGCCCCGTACATCGTTGGGCGGCGGGGGAATCTCTGGGTAAGGCGGTTCTTCAGGCCATATTACGCCGTTGGCAAAACCATACCAGCAGTTGCCGGTTCCTTTGGTGCCCACAAAAATAACCGCGGATTTATCGCCCGCGGTTAACCATGCGCCTCCGGACCATTCATCCGAATGATGGTAATCGTTCATGGTATAATTGCCAGTTCCGAAATCAAGGGTCGAAGTGTAAAGAATCAACGCTGTATTTTCCAGTTCGGTTCCTGTCGCTGGGGGATTGCCCTGGTTCCAGGGACCAATGGCCAGCAGCGAAGGTCCCTGGCCGGACCAACCGCCGTCGCGGTACCTGCCGGAAGCTAAACGTTTACCCGGCGTATAAGCCGCGGCCCAGGCGGCGGGGATGTCAAAAAGATAATCATCGGCGCTGTAAGCGTAACGATCCGCCAAACGCCATGACCCGGCGACTTTGGGGTTGGATAAATTGAGTTCGCACCAACCGTGGGTCAAATCATTTTCTTCCTGGAAATGCGAGCCCCAACAAAGATAGAGCTTATCGGTTGTCTGGGAGCCCTGTTTCGGTAGATACTCCAGGTCGGTTCGCGGCAATTCCAGGTTTTTCACATTGAAAATATCGTGGAAACCTTGCAGGGTGGCAGCGGTATGAAGATCATCGAGATTTTTAGCGGAAGAGATGACCGGGACCGGGATATCGATCTCCGAAACCTGGTGTTCCCATTCATGACCGGCGGCGAAAAGAGAGCCCGGGAAACCGTCGTTCGCTCCATTGGGATCGCCGTTAGGGTAATAGGTCATGGCGGTTCCGCCGTAATTCCAGCTTTTAACTTCCGAGCCCGGTTCGCCGTCGGGTAAACGAAATGCGCCGAGGTAAACCAGGTCCGCGGGTTGAATTCGTTTCGAAGCATCGGGGAGATTCTTTGTTTCACCATAGCCCCCGGTTGAAAGTAATAAAAAAATGAAAGCGGCAATTAATGTTTTGTTCATAATTAACCTCCTGTTTCAGTCTTTAAAGAACTCGGACGATTTATCATTGATTATTATAGTTCGGCGTTTTTTTTAAGTAAAGCATTTTGAATAATTTAAGGGCGACCCCTGAATTGTTGAAAAAAAACAGGAATCAAGATATAATGATGCAGGAGGTAAAAAAGAATGCAAGTAGTAAGAGCTTTATTTGATGGGCATGATATCAAACCGATAGAACCGATACGAACAAAATACAAAACCGAAGTTCTTATAATTTTCCCAAATCAGGTAGAAGAAATTTTGCCTGCGGAAGCGAGAAGATTATTGAGGGGCTCCGGGAGAGGAGAAAAACTCACCGAAAGGTTGCTCAAATCAAGAGCGGATGACATTAAACATGAAACAAGATAAAGGAGTTTATATACTGGATACATCGGCCCTTTTAACATATATGGAAGATGAGGACGGCGCAGCCGATGTTGAGAATTTTTTAATCAAGGCAGAAAAGGGAGAGGTGGAGATATATATTTCTTTTATCAGTCTCACGGAAATTTTTTATATTTCAATCCAGGAGAAAGGCGAAACTGAGGCATTACGGAGGATAGGATTAATTCAATCGCTTGCAGTTCAAGTTGTCGAATCTTATAAAAATTTAAACATGATTGCCGGTAAATTGAAAGCAGTCAATCGTATTTCATTAGCCGATTCATATATAGCTGCATTGTGCCGGGATTATCAGGGCATTCTTGTTCATAAGGACCCTGAATTTGAAAAGATGTCACCTTCCCCGGAAGCGTATCTACTGCCATATAAAAAGTAATAATTACGTACTGCATTGGAGATTGGCAAAATCTCTACCCACTTTTCTCCTGGCGAAGGATTTGTTCGATCTGGTTCGTCTTAGCAGAGAGGCCTGGAAATCAGGATCGAGACCACCAAATTCTTTTTTCCATGTTTCTTTGCTGTACTCTGCCCCGATTGACCGGCGAATCCCTATAAATTGGAATAAAGAGTCCTTTAGATGATAAGCATTTAAAGGACCTATTCGGCAAGCGAATATAATGTGTCAGGACAAAAATCAATGCCATTTTCCCAATAGATCGTTTCCATTTCAGTATTCAATTTAACTTTTTCAAAATAATCAGGGGCTAACAATTGTTTATAAATACTCCCCGGGGTTTTTGCCCAGTCTTTAAGGTTTCTTTCCAGGTTGACTTCTTTAATTTCGCCTGTATTGAATTTCAGCTTTTTCCGATAAGGTCTGACTTCTTTTATCTCTTTGATCAAATGCAGCATATCGTCTTCCAAGGAACTCATTGGAAATCTTTTATTGATGAATGTTTTCCGAATTCGGGTTTGATAAATCTCCATAAATGCGGGGAAAAATCAACCCGGTTTTACTACATTGCCAATCGCCCCTTTTTCTCGGCTACGGAAACCGCCGCACAGGTCCCGGAATTGAATTTAATATAATCCGCTTCAATACCATCGCTGAAAATAACACCGTTTTCCGGCATTTGTGAAACAAGGGTTAATGGCGTATCCGGGGTGATCTTACCAAACACGATATTCGCGGAGGATGTTTTACTGGGCCACGGCTCCCGGACCGAGAAAAAGAGATAATCGGAGTTCCAAAGGAAATTATTGTAGTCATAAA
>JAUPLE010000693.1 GCA_030837085.1 Acidobacteriota bacterium
TCCCCCCGCCCCCACCACCCCCGCCGCCGCCGCGGCTAAACCGAATTCCCAGGAACCGGCCGAAACGGCAGAAAAAACAAAAACAACGGAAAAGGAGGAGAGTCTGCCTGATACAGTTTCATAATACCGGTTTTAGCGCAACATCCGTAGGGGCAGACCGCAGGTACGCGTGTCTGCCCCTTTTTATTTTTCTTTCGTGGGAATTCGTGTAATTCGTGGGCCTTTTTTGAATGTAGTTTTCTTTCCCGATTTATGTTAAAATACCCTTTTGGTTTTCTTCCTTAAGGAGGAAGCAATGAGAAAAATTGCATTTCTTTTAGTATTAATGGCATTTTTAACCGCCGCGCTTCAATCCGTAACTATCACGGAGTTGGAAAGTCAATTGCCCAATGCCCAGGGCAGAGAAAGAACTAAAATACTGGCGCAAATCACGGAAATCCTCCTGAAGACCGATCCGCAGAAAGCCATTAGCTACGGGAAAGAGGCGCTGCAATTGCTGGAGCGTTTCAAAGATAAGAAAACCGAAGCGGGCGTCCTTGACCAAATAGCCCAGGCTAGTTTTGCCCTGGGAGATTACGCCGGCGCCCTGGAATACGCGGAAAAAAGCCTGGAAATTGCCCAAAAAATGTCTGACCGGACACGACAGGCCAAAGTTTTAAATATACTCAGCATGATTTCCATTCGCAGGGGCGATTTTGAAAAGGGTCGGGAATATTCCCAACAAGCTTTCAAAATCTTCGAAGAAACCGCGGATAAACTCTGGATGGCTATGTCCCTCAACAACATCGGCATCAGCTACGATATGCAGGGAAACTACGGCCAGGCCCTGGAATATTATTTGAAATCATTGGCCATCAAAGAAGAACTGGGCGATAAAGCGCAGATCGGCCGGTCTCTCAACAATATCGGCGTGGTCTATAAATCCCTGGGCAACAACCAACAAGCCCTGGAATATTATATGAAGGCCCTCAAAATCAGGGAAGAATTGGGCGACCGCCGGGGTATGGCCAACCTTTATAACAATATCGGCAACGTCTACTGGGATATGCAAGATAGGGAAAAAACCCGCGAATTTTACCTGAAATCCCTGGAAATAGACAGGGAATTCAACAACCAATCGGGCATCGCCAGTACCCTATTCAATATCGGGTGGTCGCATTTCGAAGGAAAGGAATATCAAAAGGCCCTGGATTACTATCAACAGGCCCTGGCCATCCGCGAGAAAATGGGAGAAAAAACCGGCGTCGCCCAAACCTTGATCGAAATCAGCAAGGTGTATAAAGAATCGAAACGCTATACTGAAGCCATTCAAATGATAAACCGGGCCATGGCCACGGCCCGGGAAGCCGGGGACCTGGAAAATCAAAAAAACGGCAGCCTGGCCCTGTCTTCTACTTTTGAAGATATGACCGATTATCGCCAGGCGCTTCAATATTTCAAAGACTTCCATACCACTTCGGAAAAAATTATCGGCAGCGAAACCAGCAAAAAAATCGCCGAAATTCAATCCAAATACGAAGCCGATAAAAAGGAAAAGGAAATCGTTATCCTCAAAAAGAATAACGAAATTCAAAAATATATGATCAGCCGCCAGAAAATGATCCGTAATTTGATGATCGCGGGCTTTATAATCCTCTTAATTATCGCCGTGCAGCTCGTTAGAAAGTACCGCTATATTTTCGTTTTCTGGAAAAAGAAACACTACCTGGGGCACTATAAAATCCTTGAACAAATGGGTTCCGGTGGAATGGGCACGGTTTACAAAGCCGCGGATATCACGGACTCGCAAAAACGCACCATTGCCATAAAAGTATTACGCGAGGAATACTTTGCCGATGAGGTCCATAAGAAACGTTTCAAACAGGAAGCCTCTATTATCGATCAATTGGTTCATCCCAATATCGTCAGGGTCATCGAAAGGGGTGAAAGCGACGGCAACCTGTACATTGCCATGGAACTGCTGCAAGGCCCGACGCTGGCCCAGATTATCCAGGAAGAGCAAAAAATGGCGATTCCCACGGCCTTAAGTATCATGGTGCAGATTGCCGACGCCCTGAAAAGCATCCACGCCATGACTATCATCCATCGGGATTTGAAACCTGAAAACATTGTCTTGACACAAAATGAGGGCAACCCCTATTTTGTCAAACTATTGGATTTCGGTTTGGCCACCACCCAGAGTATGAGTCGTCTTACAGAAACGGGCATGGTAGTGGGAACGATCTTTTACCTTTCGCCGGAGCAGGTATCGGGCGGTCAGATTACCCCGGCCAGCGATGTGCATGCCCTGGGGATTATTTTTTATGAAATGCTGACCGGCGTCCGGCCGTTTAGCGGTGAAACCACCATCGAGGTGATGAAACAGATATTGGAGATTGAACCCATTGCCCTGGACAAATTCCGGCCGGAAATAGACAGGACCTTATGTGATCTGGTGATGTTTATGATCAAGAAGGACCCGGCGTTCCGGCCCAATGCGGCAACCATTTACACCATCCTGAAGGAGTTGGTGGTCCATACCCATTAACCATTAACAATTAACAATTAACCATTGTCAATCGTGTTTTCCGTGTTTTCCATTTTTTCGTATGTTCGCATGTGATTTGGGCTTGTTTTAGTTTGGGTGGGAGTTTTAAAATTTGAATTTTGAGATGGTGGGATTTTACTACTCTTAAAAAACCGACATTTTGGCAGCTTTTTTTCAATTTCTATCACTCTATAATGAAATCCTACAAACAATAAATTTTAAAATTAAAGCAAAGGAGAAAACACAGTATGAACACAACATTTAAAATGGTCAAAAAGGAGGAAACACATTATGAACACAAAATTTAAGAGTATTATGGCGATGCGAACGCTGCGGATATTGCTTATCGTGCTGGTAATCGGTGGATTTTCAGGCGTTGCCTTCGGAGAACATTACTGGTATGGTTCTCGTGATTTCGGTATTTACACCGGTTGTGAGACCACATGCAGCCCAACGTTTGTCGGATTCAACGGCAAACTCTTCTATTTTTTTAAAAAATCGGATAACCAGATCTGGTATATGCGGTCGGATGATGGTGGTTTTAATTATTATGGATTCTATACCCTCCCGGGAACCACGTCGCATCCGGTGGCAGGAGAAGTTTTCAATGGCAAGATGTACATTGCGTATAAATCGGCCACGACAAACGATATCTATTTGACCAGTTCCACGGATGGTGCAACCTGGAGTACGCCCGCGATCATTTCCGGGAAAACCACCAGTACGGCACCCGCGTTAACGGTATTCAACAACAAATTACAGTTGGTGACCAAAGGGGCGGCGAACAATAACATATATGTATGTGGGTCCACCGATGGTACAACCTGGAGTACATCCTACCAGATTCCCAGTGTAACGACAGCGGAATACCCCAGTACCACGGCATTTAATGGCAAAATATATGTGGCCTATAAAGGAGATGGCAATAATAATGTCTATATTTCCAGTTCCTTGAGCGGCCAGACAACCTGGAATGCGGCATATACCGTTCCCAATATTGGGACAGCAGTTACGCCATCGATCCATGTATACAGGGACAGGATGTACATGATCCATAAATCCACCGGGGGCACCACACTTTATTATAACTATACCACGGATGGTTCAACCTGGACCGCGGCCACTCAACCCGCATCCCTTTACGACTCAACGCATCCGGCGGGATTGGAAGTCTTTAATAACAAGTTATGGCTCGCCGTCAGGAGCTACTTGAACGACAATCATCCCTGGATTTTGAAAGGATTTGAGACCGTACTTCCCGTACCCCTTTATGCGCAGCAAACCACCAAGTGGTGCTGGGCTGCCAGCGCTGAAATGATTATGGTTTACCTGGGCGCCACAGTGGATGTGACCCAATGCACACAGGCCAATAAACGCCTGGCACGTACAGATTGCTGCAATAATTTCTTAAATTGCGTACAGGGTGGGTTACCGGAATTTAACAAATATGGTTTTAACAGTGCATGGGCAACCACCCTTACATTTGACCAGCTCAAGACGGAATTCCAGAATGGCAGGCCGGTGGGATTCATTCATCAGCAGAATTCGGATGGATACCAGCATTATATGGTAGTGCGCGGGTATTCGGAATCAGGTGGGCAATTTGTTTGTGTCAATGATCCCTGGCCGTCCAATACAAACAAAACTGCCGGCGGCGCGCAGCGAATCATCACGTATGCGGAATGGGTTGGCGGCGCAGGATATACCAACACACTGGTCCAATGCGATTATAATATTGTCAAGCAATAAAATGTTAACGGAGACAAAAATGAAACAGAAAAATTTTATGATATTTATTTTAAGTGTCGTGTTGTTTTGCGGCGTGAATTTTTTCATGTCCGCACAGGAAGAAGTGGCCCAGGATGCCGGCGCGGATAAAACCCACCAGGCTTTAAAAAAATTGCCTAAACAGTTATTAGAAATGATCAAACTGACGGAAGAAGAGGCAGCTCAAACGACTCGCGGCGAAAAACTCAAGGTTTATGAAATTAGTTTCATCAAACTGGGAAAATTCAAAGCCGGCGACAACGCCAAAGCCCTCCTGATCCATAACAATGAAATCGTTTACCCCATCTACGTGGGAAATGAACTCAAAACCGCCCTTTCCGTTCGTAAAGTAAAAAACGAATGGCAAACGGCTTCCATGGGAAGCGGGGAAATTCAATTCCTGGAAAAAATAAGGAAGGAGCATGCGCAGGCCAACAAACTCAATTTAAAGTCATATTATATCGTGCGTGTAGGCGCCCTTTATATGAGTTTCCTGGGTTATGACAAAGGGAACGAGATGGTTCTTATCCCCACCCATGAAAGCCAGGACACCCAACTGGTAGTTGGCAAAGAGATGCCGGCGGATGACGTTTTTACCAGGATACAGAAGTTACTAACCGATGATCAGCTCCATACTTTGGGCGACGCGGATCAAATAAAGTAAGAAATCATCGTATCAAGGAAGAGGGAAGGGGTGTTATTGCCCCTTCCCTTTTTTGTTTAGAAAAAGAGTATGGAGCCCGCGAAACATGCGAAAAACACGAAAAGGTTGAAAAATGGAAAGGCGTCTGCCCAGATTGTTAGGCTCAAACCCGTGCTTCCATGCATTGTATATTAAAGCTCTTCTATTTCCGAAGTGGAAAGTCCCGTGATTGCGGCTATTTTCTCCGGCGTGTCGCCGGCGGTTTTTAATAGCCTGGCAATTTCCCTGGTTCTCTTTTCTTCTCCTTCTTTTTTTCCTTCTTCTTTTCCTTCTTCCCGGGCTTTTCTTTTGTCATATTCCGCTTCGAATTTGATGGTATCCGCAATGCTGGCTTCATAATGAAGTTGCTCCAGGTAATGTCGATAAGCCCTCAGTTCTTCTTCACCCAGGTTAATTTCGTTTAACTTTTTCCGGGCCGCCGCCATGCCTTTGGCATTGAATTCGTCTTTTATTTCGCTGTTCTTCAAAAAATAAACCCATTGGTCAAGGGTGTCACGGGCGTTATCATCAAAATCATTGACCTTGATGATGTAATGGTTAGGAAAAATGGCGCC
>JAUPLE010000694.1 GCA_030837085.1 Acidobacteriota bacterium
ATCGATTTTGAAAAAACCGATATTGATGTTGGATGCCCGGGATTCCTTTTTCTCTCCACTGCTCTCAACCTGGAAAAAGGTTTTGAGGAAATCTTCGTATACATTTGTGAAGGTCTTGCGCAGGTCTATAAATTTGACATCCACTTTTTGTTCCCGTTGGATTTGCTCCAGGAATTTGTAGAGTAGGGTGGTTTTGCCTGACGATTTTGGGCCGTGGATAAAAAGAATCGATTCGGGCCGTTCATTAAGGCAGCCCTTTAAAAAAGCCAGCTCTTTTTCCCGGTTGATAAAGGCGACATCTTTTCGATATTGCAATTCATTCTTTTTCATGGACGCATTATATTACAAGCGGTCTTTTTTTTCAACTTTTCCAGGTATTATTGCAGTGCGTCTATGTGTGCGAGCGTTATAACCACCATGCTTGGTCTAATATTAGGAAACAGGTTAATTGTTCCAGTCCATTTTTTTTCTTCCCTCGGCTTTAATTCCATACAGAGTGTCTTTTCACCAATTACATCATTTATAATAGCCCCCTTACCAATATGCCTCTGGCTGTGGGCAATAATTCGTATTCTTCGAATTATGTTATAATCCCTATTGCTTTTAATTGAGAACTCAACGGTGCAGATTTCTTTCTCATACGACCAGGCTTGATTTGTTAGCACAATATCATTGCTGCACGAAACGAAGACAAGTAAGTATATAATTATTATTACAATCAATATCTTTTTCATTTGGTAATCGCCATAACGGCAGGCCGCACCGGCGGTGAGAGACAAATCCGTTGAATTCCGGTATCCAAACCATCGGATGATTTGAGACCGTAGATAAAAAGAATTTCCGCAGGGCGCTTATCGATGAAAAATTTTAAATCTGCCATTTCTTTATTCCTATTGATGAATGCGACATCGTGGCGGTAAGGTTTGTTCTTTTCTTTCATGGTGAGATTATAGCACGCAGGGATTTTTTATCAACTCCCGCAATGTATTCGATTGAGGCAGGTTATAATTGCAGTGCGTGCAAGCACTCAGTCGCAGGACCGGATTAGATGAGGAAAAATTGAAGAGAAAAATAGTGGACAGCCAATCATAACGACTCCTTGGTGTAACTTTGTGCCTTTGTGACTTTGTGGCTATTTTCGCAGCAAGTGAACTTGATAGATATAAAGGTAATAAAAACCAGGTACTATCTGTTGACAATACTAGTGTTTCGTACTACTATTGTGCCATGATAGTTTCGATTAATGATAAAGAGACAGAAAAAATATGGAGCGGTGAGTACTCCAGGAAATTTCCTATGGAGATTCAAAGAACTGCACGTCGAAAATTGATTCATATTCATAGCGCCATTAATCTTAATGACCTTAGAGTGCCTCCCGGAAACAAGCTTCACGCATTGGAAGGAACCAGGAAAGGTCAATTCAGCATACGAATAAATGACCAGTGGAGAATCTGTTTTAAATGGTTAGAAGGAAATGCTTATGAGGTCGAAATTGTTGACTATCACTAAATCTAAGTATAAGGAGGATAAGCAAATGGATAAGATACCCAATATTCACCCTGGGGAAATTTTGGCGGAAGACTTCTTGAAGCCTATGAATATAACTCCCTACCGCTTATCGAAAGAAACTCATATCGATCAAACCAGGATAAGCGAAATTTTAAAGGGCAAAAGAGGGATTTCTATCGATACGGCATTGAGATTTTCTAAATTCTTTGGGAATTCACCTGAATTCTGGATTAATATTCAAAATCATTATGACCTCGAAGAGAAAAAGAGTAAGTTAGCAAACGAATTGGAAACGATTCACACCTACATATATAGTGATGGAAACCTGGCCCACACTTTTTGAGCAGACAATCTGCTGAAAAGGGATTAGTCCAAAACCGGGAATTGATGAAAAACACTAAATCGGAGCTCGGAACACCAAATCGGCGCTTCTTACTACGAATCAGTGTTCGAGGCTCCGAATTGGCGTTTTTAACTCCGAATCAGAGCTCGAAGCTCCGATTCAGCACTCTTAACTCCAAATCAGCGTTCAAAGCTTGAACATCGGTGCTTTTAGCTCCGACATCGGAGCCTGGAACGCCAAATCGGCGCTTTTGGCTCCGTTATCGCTGTTCGGAACACCGATTCAGCGTTTTTAACTCCGAATTTTTGGGCCTAAAAATTCCGATTCGGAGCTTTTTGCACCGGTGCCGGAGTTCGGAGCGTTAAATCGGAGCTTTTTTTTGTAAATGTTGGAGTTTTAAACGCTGATTCGGAGGTAAAAGCCCCAATTCAGAGCTTTTAACGCCAAATCAGAGTTCGGGACTCCGAATTCGGTGCTTTTAACGCCGAATCGGAGCCCAGGACGCCAATTCAGCGCTTTTAACGCCGAATCAGCGCCCAGGGCCCAGGTGACCGGTGTTTTTACAGCTTTTCGGTGGAATTATTCTCCGCTTTGGAAGCTTTTCCCTTCTTTTCAGTAGAAGAGAATTGTTTTTTATAACGTTCAGCCAGGTCTTTTACAATCACATCGCAGCCAGGAACGCCCATTTTGGACGCCGCCTTAGCCGTATTATAAAATACCCGCGCCGAAGCATACACTTCGGCCCCCAACAGCATATACGTATCACTGAGTTTCTCACAGAAAGGCTCGAGGATACTCAACACCCGTTGGAGTTTTTTCAGCAGTTCCAGTTGATGATCCTGCGTGTCTATATCCTGGAAAGTGGTAACCAGGTTTGGATGTTCCTTCCCATAAATCAGGGTTCTTTCCACGAAATCCAGGCCGCCTTTCCCCATTTTAGGCAAAGACTGTCGAACGTCC
>JAUPLE010000695.1 GCA_030837085.1 Acidobacteriota bacterium
GGTAACCCTGGATAAAATCATTGGGCGTCTCTCCTGTTAACGCCTGGATCTTCTTAAACAACGTCGAACGCCCAATAAGCAATTTTTTACATAACTCATCAACATTAAAGTCCTCATCTGCCAAATTCTTCTCAATAATCCCTTGAAACTCTTTCAAAAATAGATCGTCCTGGTTCGATACGGAAACCTCGGAAGGAAGCAGCATCTTCTCCCGCTGGATTTTCAATTGCAACTGGCGGCGCAAATCGATAAGGTTATTGATCCGGGCCAGCAGCATATCGGCATTGAAAGGTTTGGTGACATAATCGTCGGCGCCGGTCTCCAGGCCCCGGACAACGCTTTTATCCGATGCTTTGGCCGTTAACAATATAATCGGGATATGACTAGTTTTTAGGTCTTTCTTCAATACGCGACACAATTCATAACCGTCCACCTCCGGCATCATAATGTCGCTGATAATCAAATCCGGGATAATATCTTTTGCCCGGGCAATCCCCTCTTTCCCATTCACCGCTTCAATAACACCGTAACCCGACTCCAATATCTCCCGGATATGACGACGCATATCATCATGATCTTCGACTACCAGGATTACTGTCTTTTCAGGCTCTACATTCGCGATTTCACCGTCGGTTATATTATCAATGCCATCGCTAACATTCTCTTCTATCACGCTGCTCTCTTCCCCCGATTTCAGGAGCATATCATCGATTTCTTTCCCATGGTCTTCGGATGGAATCACCCCTTCCGCTGCGATTTCATCAGCCCCCAGGTGCTCTTTCCCCATAGGGAGCCGGATAATGAACTCCGATCCTTTTCCTTCAAAACTATGAACTTCTATCGTACCGTGATGAAGCGAAATAATTTCCTTAACCAGGGAAAGTCCAATCCCGGTCCCCTGCCCGGTTCTAGCCCTGGCCTTCCCGGCCTGGAAAAAACGGTTGAAAATGTTGTTTAACTGCTCCGCGGGAATACCAATACCGGTATCTTTAACAGATACCCGGACAAAACCATCCGCCTCCGTATCAACGGAAACAGTTATTTCACCGCCGGGGGGCGTGAACTTAACCGCGTTACTCAACAAGTTGGACATAACTTCTTCCATTTTAGCGGCGTCGAAATAAAGAAACAGCCCTGCCTCCGGCGGCCCTGCCGGGGGCCAATTTGTTATGGGTTGGGGCTGCCAGCCCCCTTTTGTAAAAGTTTGATCAAAATTTTTTAGTGTTAGCTGCTTTTGCTCAGCCAGGCCACGGAAAGAAGCAACAGCATTTTGCAAAAGAGGAACAATATCCCGGTAAGAGGCTTGAAGTTTCATCTTACCACTGTCGAACCGCGCCAAGTCCAGCAAGCGATTAATTAATATCAACAATTGCTGGGAATTCCGCAGCATCAACCCATAACTTTTTTTATGCCACTCATCCCGCGTACGAGATAACAATTGCTGCAATGGACTCATAATTAATGTCAAGGGCGTACGAAATTCATGGGAAATATTGGCAAAGAATCGAGACTTTACTTCATCCATCTCTTTTAGCTTTTCAGATTGCTCCTTGAGCTGCTCCGTTTGCTGCTCCAATTGATCATTTTTATCCCGCACCTCCCGGGTCCTTTCTGCCACCACCTGTTCCAATCTTTCTTTTTCACGAATCAATTTAAGGGACCGCCTTTTTACAGTGGTATTCACTATTAGGAAAAACCCAAATAAAAATCCAATCGCAAACAATAAAAGCGCCCACCAGGTCCTATACCAGGGCGGCAATACCTTAAAGGAAAGCACATCTTCCCTGCTAATGATGCCATAAATATTCTTTGCCCGGACATAAAACGCGTATGAGCCTGCGTCAAGATTTGTGAAATGCTTTCGCGATTCAGTAGTCCATTCCGACCAATTATCCCCGAAACCGTCCAGTTTATAACTGAACTTGATCTCTGCTTCCCTTTCGAAAAAGGGGGCTGCACATCCGAAAATAACATTCCTATTTTTATAAGGAACTGTAAGAACCTGGAGATGGTCTGTCTGATCGATGGTATAACCTCCATAGATAGGAATAGTTTCATTAACAAACATACCACGAATGAGCGCCGGGAAATCCCTATTCCATTTGTATTGGGAAATACAGTCATAACGTATTAATCCTTCAGCGCCGGCAAACCAGGTATTTTGTCCATCGCTTTCAGGATAGATATTGTTCACCTGGGCCAACGGGATCCTGCAAAAAGGATTATCCTCTATGACAAAGGTTTTGCCGGGACCCGGAATAGCGCGGTAATTCCTGGATTCGGTATGGAACCAGATGTTTTTCTCTTGACCCTGGATAATACGGAAAACAGGCCTGCCTCCCGGACCATAAGCAAACTCCTTTCCCAATATCAAATCCGGGATAAAGCCCCCGGACTTTTCATCGTAACGGAACAACCCTTTATTGGAAGCAAATACCACATGCCCTTCCACGAAATTCGTATAAATATCGCCGTCATAAAGTCTATTTTCCAGGTCGCAGCGTTTAATCACCGGCGGCTGGGCAATACCGAAGGGAAAATCTACTTTTAGAATATTTCCGCCGGCAGAGATAAGCCAAAGGAATCCAGCAGGATCTTCAATGACATTACGTGTATCGGAAGCAATTTCCTCATAATTATACAGAACGCTCCAGCGGTTGTCTTTATAAAATAGTGCTGCTAGCCCTTTATCGGAAGTGCGCCAGGCATATCCGGGGAACATGGTTGAAAGGCAAATTCTGAAGGTTTGAACGTCGTCGATTTTTATGGGCGCAC
>JAUPLE010000696.1 GCA_030837085.1 Acidobacteriota bacterium
AAAATTCAAAACAAAAAGGCAATGCCACGGACAATAGGGCAACACGGACACTCACGGACAGAAAAGCAGAAGTTAAGAAGTCGAGAAGTTAAGAGGGTGAGTAGATAAAGATGTGTCCACGGATTAGACAGAGCGCCACAAGTCCTGGCTTGATTTTTCTCTGAATTTATGGCATTATTTAGCCTGGAAAATAAAATGAAAAACGAAGAGTTAACTCAAATATTGCAAGAAGGCGAAGGCCAGTTTGTGGAGTTTAAGGAAAAAGTGGAAGATTCTCTAGTAAAGGAGATCGTCGCTTTTGCCAATGCATCCGGAGGAAAGATTTTTCTGGGGCATGACAAATGCCGGGGTCCTCTTCTTCGCCACCGAGCCCTATAAATACATCTTCTCATCCAAAATACGCTGTGTTCAATTTAAAGGAAATGAACGCGTCGATATATTGGATAAAAAAGAAGTAGACAAGGGAATCATAGGCAATATTGATTTTGCTTTCAATTATTTAAAAGAACGGGTTCCCGTAAGATTTGAAATCAAAGGCGGTAAAAGAATAGAACACCCCCAATTTCCTGAGGATGCATACAGGGAGGCGATCGTTAATGCTGTTGTTCACCGGGACTATTTTGAAAGCGGCGAGGTGGCGGTAGAAAAATTTGAGAATATGATTGCAGTTAATAACCCCGGGGGATTAATCGCTTCCTTTCCTATCCATGAATTTGGCAAATTCAGTTGGCCACGAAATAGATTGCTTGCGGATTTGCTTTCAAAGACATTTTTTATGGAAAAGGTGGGAACTGGTATTAAGAGGATGGAGACCCTCTGCAAAAAAAACAATAATGCCATTGTAATAAAACCGCTTTCGACTCATTTTTTTTTAGAGATGAAAAGTTCAAAAGGATTGCTGCCAGGTGACAATATAAAAGACGGTTTAAAGGACGGTTTAAACGACGGTATAAGGGACGGTATAAAAGACGGTATAAATTTAAACAAGATTCAACAGGATATACTCAGTGAAATTCACAGAGAAAGGAATGTCACCATTGAAAGATTGGCGGAAAAAGTGGGAATATCTGTAAGAAATATTGAGAAAAATATTGCCCGTTTAAAGAAAGAAGGGATTTTGGAAAGAATCGGTTCACGTAAAACCGGATATTGGAAAGTTGGGTCAGGTGTTACTCAGGCTCATTTCTTTTTGGGGATGGAAAGTTCAAAAGAATCGTTGCCGGACGACGGTTTAAAAGACGGTATGAACGACGGTATAAAATTAAACAAGATTCAACAGGATATACTCAGTACAATTCTAAAAGACAGGAATATCACCCTTGAAGCACTTGCGGAAAAAGTGGGAATATCAGTAAGAAATATTGAGAAAAATATTGCCCGTTTAAAAGAAGAAGGGCTTTTAAAAAGAATTGGTTCACGTAAAACCGGCTATTGGGAATTCAAGTCAAACGATATTCAAGCAAAGGCTACCCACGAAAAAACAGGAAGCGAAGAAGGTAGGAAGTTAAGAAGTTGAGTTGGTGAACCTTTGTGCCTTGGTGCCTTGGTGGCTATGCTGCAATTTCGATTTAGCCGCTAAGAACGCGAAGGAGCGCGAAGAAAAAAGCCCACGAATTAGACTAATAAAGCCCGGAGCACGAAAGCCGAAAATTTTTCCAATTGAGGTTGAAATGTAGAGATTTTTGGTTTATAATTAGACCATGAAAACAGCGAACGCAAATTTTCAAATGAACCAAATGGTCGAGTACTTCGAGAACTTCGTAGTGGAAGAAAAGGAATACCTTATCGATATTTTCACAAAAGAACTGCAAGAGGAGAAACGAGATAAGATTCACAAACGGCACCTGGAAGCGAAGAAAAATCGCAAGAATGGAAATGTAAAAACCGGAAGCATCAAGGATTTATTTGTTGATATCGATGAAGATTGAATTAGTTTGGGACGAACCATTCAAACGGATTTATAAAAAGAAAATAAAAAAAAATCCCGATATCAAAACTCTATTTTGGAACAAGCTCGAATTGTTTGTAGAGGAACCTTTCCACAGAAGCCTGAGAACACATAAACTGACCGGTAAACTTGAAGGCCTATGGGCATATAGTATTGACTACTATACACGGCTGGTATTTGAATTTATCGATAAGGACAAAGTTGCTTTGATTGATATTGGGAGCCATGACGAGGTTTATTAATAAGGAATACTTAAAAGTTCGAGTTGAAGATTACAGAAAGATTATTAACCGTTAATCCCGGCCGTCCCACCATCCTGTAAATCCCGGTTCAGACAACAAAAACCCCTTCTGCCATATCCTGGTTCGCTTTCTCAAAATCCCCCGGCCGCCCTATATCCATCCAATAACCTTTAAACAAATACGCATTGATCCGCTGCTTCTCCTCCAATAACTTCAACATTAAATCATCAAACCCAAACGGCCGCTGCTCCGGTACATATTCCAGGATTTTCTTATTAAATACATAGACCCCCATACTAACACTGTAATCCTGGTGCGGCTTCTCCCGGAAACCGATTACCTCATTATCCCTGATCTCCATAACCCCGAAATCGATATCCACCCTGCGCTGATAACAACCCACCGTCGCCAATGCCCCGGACTTGATATGATAATCATATAAATCCATGAAATCTATGTCAGTTAATATATCCCCATTCATAGTCAAAAAATTCTCCGGCAAGTCTTTCAGCAATTTCAACGGCGCAATGGTCCCCATAGGCCGGTCTTCCATCGAATACTCGATATGAACCCCAAACTTCTCCCCATGCCCAAAATACGTCATAATCAACTCCGCCATG
>JAUPLE010000697.1 GCA_030837085.1 Acidobacteriota bacterium
CCGGAGAACCCGCTTTTGGTGGTAAAGGATAAGAACTGCCTTTCCATTTCCAGTAAATCAGGCGAAATTCCCAGGAGTTCGGCGATTTCGTCGATGAATAGAGAGGACCCAGGGGTCACGAAACCGTTTCGATTTCTCAACACCATATCGGAAACTAACGTAACGACAATACACTCCTTATCTTTCCACGGCCCCCCGGGAGTCTCCACATCCGCGATATTTTTCAATTGAACCGAGCATTTCCCATACTGGGCGGTTTTGGATTTCCCCATATAAAAAATGCCTTGCTTATTGCAAAGTTCAATAATCTTTTCCAGGAGATCAAAAGGGCCCTCTATCTCTGCACGGAAATTCTCTTCCGCCTTCAATACGGAATATTGAAAAAACGCCCCGTTACCTTCCCCGGCATGCCCGATGCTTTTATCCTCCGGCCTGCTGTGATGATACTCGATACAGGTTTCCGACGGATATGAAGTTAAAACATTATTATCGTTAATTTGGACAAACTCATGATTGAGGGCTTTTGATGATATTTCATCATCGAGAACTTTATGAAAATCCCCTTCATCGGAGAGATCGAAATAGTTATCCTTATCCTTTTCTTTATGAAGGGAAAGGGGGGTAGGAGTGAAATCATAATTCGTTTTCCCCGGATAGGCATTGGAAAAAACGACCTTCCCATCCAGGAATATATCCCGAAACACCTTATCATGATGAGGCTCAGCAAGCGAATGATATTTGATATACGAATTGGCAAAAAGCCCCAATAACGCACTCCCCGGTATATAGGTATCGGAAGACTGCTTCTTACCGGTTTTCGAAGTCACCATTAACTGGCCTTCATTTTTTATAGAAAGGATTAATTTGTAATGTTTATCCGATTGGGCAGGGATTTTGTCTTCGACGGCCAGGGGGCTTTTTTGTAAAATCGCCCCGCCGGTACGGCCCCCTAAAACACTTTTGTTAAGCAAACCCAAACGAATTTCACCAAGCCCCCTCGTTCTCGATAACCCAAACCGGCGCGTGACTTTACATATCTTTTCCATATCATTTTGATAATCCTCATCGAAATTTGGCGGGAATTCCACAGGGAAATAAAATTTTAATCCGCGCTTCAAAACGCGCGATGTTCTTAAGGTGTTTTCTTTCGCGGTCCAGGTTTGATGATCGATGGTGGTACGGGATCGTTGATACGTGAACCCATCCAGGATAATTTCCCTATTGAATAAGGGGGCCAGTTCATCTCTATTGGCGGCATATTCGAGAAACTCTTTATAGATAACATAGTTCTCGATATATCCATCGGAGATTTTAAAAGCAGCGCCTTCCTGTTGCCCGCTGGATCCAAAAATATCATCTACAGCGCAATGCAGCGCAGCGGTATCTTTTAACTCCAGTGCGGACTCGCGCAGCACACCTTTGATACGTTTCGCGGGAATATACGGGATTCCATATTCATCGCTTGCCACATCGATATCGATGATACCCGACAGGCCTTCCCCGGAACCCGGGATAGCATCCGAAAGCAATTCCATTTCCAGCATCATTGTTCACCTCCTACATTCTCTATCGAGATATAAAAATCCAGCAGTTCCAACGCGTCAAAGTATGGCGTGTGGTGGTCGTTTTCCCGGAAATATTCGTTGGAGTTTTCAAAAAGAGGCAGTTCTTTTTCCCTGCTTTTCATTTCTTCCAGGAGAACATAAATATCTGCTTTTGATTTTATCGATTCGTTTCTTAGTTTTTTCAAACGGGAACGCGGCCACTCATTGGTATCCTGGAAATGATTCAATATTTTTTCCCTGAATTCTTTCCACCGGTATTTGGAGTCGTAATGGCCTTCGATACACCAGGGTCGCCACAAAAGGTTGTACTCTGTCAACTCTAAACCGGACTTAGCCCCGGGTTCTTTAAATTCGAGGGGTGCAACCGGCTTCATCCCGGGAATATTGTATTGCCGATTTCTTAATATAGAAAGGTCCGTGGTGACGCCGGAATAAGCGATATGAAAATCGAGCCAATTTCCCATTTCCTTTTTATTCTTGTTAGCCAGGATTTTTCCTTTTCGTTTGGCTGAAGCACAGAGCTCTTCGGCCATTTCGTAGGCCCTGTAGAAGGGAAAATGGGATTTCACTATCGCCACACCGGCGCAGGCGGAAAGGGGGATTTGTCGGCCCCCTATCGGTATGGATCGCTTACCGATTTGATTTAGAAACGCTTCCGCCAGGGGGATCCCGATTCTGCCATTGGTAATGAAGGTTACATCATCCCCATTTTGAACGATAACCCGGATGGGAAGGAAATGTTTTCCATCATCTGCTTTTTTCAATTTAAGTATTTCGAAGAAATCGCCGTCGTTGAGGGCATCGATCAGTTTTTCGATGATCGATTGCATTGTGCTTTGATAGGCTTTGGTTGTTTCCATGGAAAACTCTTTCATTTCTTCGTAGGAGGTAATTTCCTTTAATACTTTCCCCATGTTATTACCGTCGATATGGACAACGGCAATTTGGTTTTCGCCTTCTTTTTGCCCCAGGTCATCCAATTCTTTCGGGTATTTCAGACAATCAGTGAGAGGGACAATCTTCTCAAAATATTCATTGTCTTCGAAATTCCTTTTCCGGTCCGCGGGGAAGGAAATATACTCATGCTTGTTTTGTTCATATATTTTGCAAG
>JAUPLE010000698.1 GCA_030837085.1 Acidobacteriota bacterium
AACTATCGGCGAAAACAACTGAAACTGGTTGTTTATTATGCTCAAATGAGGCTGAAGTATTACAAGTACCAAAGTCAATTGCAAGTATCTCACCCGCAATCCGGAGTATTTCGTTTTCCGTGTTTTCTTTTTTAGTATTGTTATAAATATCCATTTCAGGTTCTCTTCAAACTCTCTTTTAGCCGCCATTCTGCTTTTAATAATGGAGCCAGTATCACATATTCTTTGTTACCAACGGAGTTTAACTTTTTTTGAAGCCGAAACCCGGGAATTACTAAATCCGAAACAATCAATTCTATTTCTGTACTCGTTACTGATGGTTTTTCGTCCTTTTTAATTCTATTCTCATCAAGCAAATAGTTAAAATTTGTCATAACTTCTTCGAGTTTTTGATTCACCATTTCTTTTCCATATTGAACAATACCGATAATTGAAATTAATCCTTGAAATGGTTTTAATTGGTCAAAAAACATATTTCTATTCTCCTCAGAAATTTTATCTATATTGCTGAAAATTTCGTAAACAATCGGTTTGATAATCCTGAGTTGTATTCTTTTTCTAAACGAATCAAAATCACTTTCTTCATTTTTGGCACAAAATTCATTAAAAATATCTTGAGACCATTTATTCAGAGGGCTGTTCGTCTCATCTTCTATCTCTTCGCTAAACAATGTAGGTTTAGATTCCGCAACAACCTTTTGGGAATTAGCTGATGATAAGGTACTCGGACTTGGCACATCTATCAAGCCCTGAGAATTTTTCTCAAATTTAGTTGAATGTCTTAATGAATATAGGATATAGATGGAAACTGCAATCAAGGTGGGCAGAAAAACTAGAATTACGGATATTATTATAACGGCCTGTTTAAATCCTATACTTAATTTTGAAAATATTGTTGCATCTAAGAGAACTGTGAAAATCAATAGTAGAAAGCATAAAAACAGTATTAAAAAAATGGGTAAGATAGTGATGAATAAAATCCATAGTTGACTTGCAATAATTTCTTTTTTCATTCTGCATTTTTACCACAACTGAAAAATATTGTCAATAGTTTTTGATTATAAAAAAATTATTTTATAAACTCCGCATCCATAACAATACCGCCATTGGCCAATTGGGCTTTGCCATACAAAAATATACCTGACCCTCTCCGCTTTTTAGGGGCTCCACGGAATTCTGAGATAGTAGTGTTTCGGAAAGCTTCTGTGAGACACTGTAAAAGTGGCCATAGGTTTAGAAACCATTTTTA
This sequence comes from Acidobacteriota bacterium, assembly GCA_030837085.1. Lineage (GTDB taxonomy): Bacteria > Acidobacteriota > Aminicenantia > UBA2199 > UBA2199 > JAKAGC01. Next base: position 1,250 of record JAUPLE010000698.1, read on the forward strand.
TAGAATCGACGAAGAAAGAACGAGTTGAATAGGCGGGATGAATATAATTTGCTGCATCCTAATTTTCTTGTTACTTCGTCAAGTTTCTCTCCTTTTCCAAAACAGGTAGTTTCCACCAAAAAAAGGATTAACCCAATCTCTGCTTTTTATACCTCACCTCCGAGATTTTAATTGAAGTCCCTGGCATTCAATTCAAAGTTCGGAATGCTTGGCGGATTTCTGTCGCGGTAGGAATGCCGGTTACCCGACACCTCCATTCACCGCACAGATCCGGACTTGAGGAACTACCTCATCGCTCATCGCGCTCCTACCTTGAGTCTAACGCCGAATTTTACGATGCGACGCACACCATGCAGACGCCGGGAAGATCAACTCAGTATCCCGGCGCTGTGTCGTGTGTCGCGCCCGCGGTTTTCTCCAGGGTATTCCTCTAGGTCACGTCCTCCGCCACGAACTCCACAGGCTCCGCTGGGGCGATAGTGTTCCCTTTGTCCGCCTGCTTCCCAGGTACTATGTTGTGTCCGCCTGCCGGGGGCATTATGAGTTGAACGCTCGGCATTACGCCTTCTTCAACCCACGCCATAACCTCCACTTGCGCTCTTTTTTCCGTGTTCTAGGCTTGCGTCGGATATTAGGGCGGATTTTTTGCCTTTCCCTTTCCGTTCCAAAATTATGGGACACCGATCCAGGGATAGCCTCGCCCCCCTCCCTTTACTTTTACTCGATTTGTGTATATAATAGTCACTATGGAGATCAAGGCGCATGGATATTAATCTCGATACCAACATTGACGACCTGATCCGGGATAACTTGAAAGACATCGGCGCCCGGATAAAGGACATACGCAAACGTTTAAGAATCAGCCAAATACAAATGGCCGAAACTATCAAAATTACCAACAGCTACCTTTCGGACATCGAAACCGGTAAGGGAAACCCCGGCCACGCTTTTTTCTTTAAACTGGCAAAAGCCTATGAGGTTAGTCTCAATTACCTTTTCCTGGGGAAAGGAGAGATTTTTTTAGAGACCACTCGCCCAAATAATCCCGACGACCCTAAGTTCCCTAATATCTGGACCATTGAAGACCTATGCTGGTATATGGTCCGCTCGCCGATTTTCAGTCAAGAGATTATAAGCTATGCCGCCAAATTCAGGTACGAGCATAAAAACCTCATCGAAATGGATATGGACGCTTTTCATTCAGTAAGACACAAATAAAGGATTCAGGGGGCAGGGGAAAAAGGAAGCGAAGAAGAGAGGAAGAGCGGAAGAGCGGAAAAAAATCTGTGTTAATCCGTGTAATCGCCCATGCGTGGACGAGGAACGAGTGTTTTTAATTCGTGCTAATTCGTGTCATTCGTGGGCTTTTTCTGTTTCCTGTTTGTACCTGTAAAAATCACTTAACATTTGAAATTTATAAACCGGGTTTGCCTCCATAAAACGTACTAAATCCTTGATCTCCGGGGAAGTGACGATCACTGCATCAGAAGGGACCTCTTCCCCTCCTGTTTGTACCGACTTTTCTGGCCCCTCTTGTTTGAACTTTTCACTTTGCCGGAGTGCGGTTTCGATTTGGTCCCGATACATCGGCCCCTTATTCAGTATAAGCCAATCCAGGGAGATATTGAATTTCTCCGCCAGGAATACCTGGATATGAACGGAAGGTGTATACACGGCACTCTCGTATTTTCGGTAATCATTGGGACCTACTCCCAGTTGAGAGGACAGTTCCAGGACGGTTAGTCCTTTCTCGGTGCGAATGGTTCTCATCCGCGAGGCAATACCGGTTGAATGTATTCTTTTGCTCATTTTTTTGTTCCTTTTTTATTAGATAAGATATACGTACGGCAGAGAAAAAGGTTTCTTTGCCGAAAGAATAGCCACCAAGGCACGCCAGTATAAGACACAAAGGTACACCAAGAAGTTAAATCCCTGACGGGTCAATGAGAGCCATGTTCGGTCTCAAAAGTACCGCAATCGGTTCTAATAGAACCGTCATCGGTACTAATAGGACCGTTATCGGTTCCAATAGAACCGCATCCGGTTCTCATGAGACCGTACGCGGTACTACCAGGACCGATTTCGGTACTAATAGAACCGTTATCGGTTCTCCTAAGACCACCTTCGGTTCCAAGAGGACCGCCGACGGTTCTCATAGAACCGCGCTCGGTACTAATAGAACCGACGTCAGTGCTGCGAGGACCGTCAACGGTCTCACTAGAACCGATCTCGGACCTCAAAGAACCGTGCACGGTACTAAAAGAACCAACAACGGTTATTTGAGAACTACGTACGGTACTAAAAGGACCATTGTCGGTTCATTGAAATCCATTTATGGCGTCATGAAAATAGCCGCTAAGAACGCGAAGGACCGCGAAGTAGGGGCGAGCCGCAGTGTCTCCGTGTTCGCCCGTTTATTGGCCGGAGCCCCTGGCCCTCCCTGCTTTTTTCTTCTCTTCCGCTCTTCTTCTCTTCTTCGCTTCTATCTTTTTCCAATTAGTAGTGTCTTGGTGGCACTATCTTCGTCTATGACACTAGTCGCCAGAGTAAGGCCTGACGGGCGACAATAATATCGTTCATCTCCAACCTTACATCGAAAGGTTCGACCCGGTCCGCCTTCTCATAAAAGGAATCCTCAACATCCGCTACCCGGTTCTCCAATTCTTCTTTTAAAAGCGCCAAATCTTCATCCATATTGGCAACTTTTTGCCTGGTCTCTTCTTTCTTATGACCCGAAGTCGCGGTAACGCGCCGCCTCCGCGCCGCGGACGAAAGCCCCCGCAGCGACTTGCTGCCTAAAAACATTCCCAACACGGTCTCACCTACGGAAATCAACTCCTCCGTCTGCCTTGACCGGTGCTCTTTGGCCAACCGCTCCTCCTTCGCCTTCTCTGTTTCCATCCGGTCCTCGATACGCCGAATCTTTGTCTCATAACTACTCTTCACTTTTTCCACTTCCCGGTCGATCATCTTTTCCACGACATCGCGGCACCTCTGGTTAAAGGCTTCCTTGCTTTCACCCTCCTGGGAAACCAGGTTCAACTCCTTATTTACAAACAGGCCCAACGTGTAATTGCCAAAGAGAAAATCCTTGAAAGAGCTTACGTGGCGTTTCACCAGGGTGTAATCGACTTTGGTTTTAAGGGGTTCAAAACCCTCTACATTTTCCATGGCCGATTTATCATAATCGGCCTGCTTATCGCTCATATGTTCTTTTTTCCAGGCGATAATGGCTTCCAGCGGGGCGGCGGCATGGAACGGTTTCCTGATGTAGAGCGCCAGGGGCTGGTCGTCGAATATGACTTCGCCTTCCAGGAAAAAATAAGGGGAATAATGCCCGGCAGCCGCCCCGGCGCTGTGATCGAAAAGCGCCTCCAGCGAGGCCTGATTCTCCGGCATATAAGGAACAAGATAAGGCTTCTGTTCTTTCGAAACAGCCGCCTGCCCGGGTCCGGCCATGGGTTTCTCCGTA
>JAUPLE010000699.1 GCA_030837085.1 Acidobacteriota bacterium
ACAAAGAAACATATAAACGGATAATGCGGGAATTCAAGTGGTTGGACCCGGAGACGGATTTGTCCGGCCAGGACTTTTTCCTGACCTGGGAGAAAAGTCTTGACCAGTTGAGACAAATATTACTGACAGCGGAGATGCTGAAATACTTTCGTGAAAACAACATATCCAGCCGGTGTTTCGATTCCGGGTTAGCGGTTTCGCAATTCAGGGACAACTCCACGCGGACGCGGTTTTCCTTTGCTTCTGCCGCCAACCTTTTGGGTTTAACAGTCCAGGACCTGGATGAAGGCAAGTCCCAGGTTTCCCACGGCGAGACCGTACGGGAAACCGCCAACATGATCTCTTTTTTGACCGAGATTATCGGTATACGGGACGACATGTACCTGGGCGCCGGTAATGCGTATATGAGGGAAGTCGCCGCTGCCCTGGACGACGGTTTCGAAAAGGAGGTCCTACCCCAGCGGCCCGGGGTCATCAATCTTCAATGTGATATTGATCATCCCACCCAGACACTGGCGGACTTACTCCATTTAAAAGACCATTTCGAAGGGCTGGAATGGCTGCAATGCAAAAAAATAGCCATGACCTGGGCCTACTCTCCCAGTTACGGCAAACCTTTATCCGTGCCCCAGGGTATTATCGGCTTGATGACCCGTTTCGGCATGCACGTTGTGCTGGCGCATCCCCCGGGCTATAACCTCATGCCGGAAGTCGTTGCCCTGGCCAAAGAAAACATAACCCACTGCGGCGGAAAATTTGAAATTGTCGATTCCATGGAAGAAGCGTTTGCCAACGCTGACGTTGTTTACCCGAAGAGTTGGGCGCCTTACTCCGTGATGCAGCAGCGGACCGTGTTACTGCAAAAGAATAACCAGGAAGGATTGCGGGAACTGGAAAAAGAGTGCCTGGCGCAGAATGCCCGTTTCAAAGATTGGAGCTGTACCGAAGAGAAAATGAAAAAGACCCGGAACGGCAGCGCACTGTATATGCACTGCCTGCCCGCGGATATTTCCGGCGTCTCCTGCCGCGAAGGCGAAGTGGCCGCCGGGGTATTTGAAAAATACCGCATCGCCACTTACAAAGAAGCCGGTTACAAACCCTATATCATCGCCGCCATGATCCTGAACAACCGCTTCCGGGAACCCCTGAAAATCCTGCATACCCTGGAAAAAAGAAATAGTAAACGTGTATTATAGATTTGAGCCAGGGGCACTTTTGAAAAAGTGCCCCTGGACCCCTCAAAACTTTTATTTATTTAAGGAGTAAAGCATGAAGATGAAACACTTATTTATTATCTGTCTGGTACTGGCGCTGGCTTTTATCACTGCCGCGGCCAACCCGAAAGAGGAAACTAAAAAGAAAGAAGGTATTGATTCCGATACCTTCAAGGGATTAAAATTCAGGTCCATCGGACCCGCATTTACTTCCGGACGTATTTCCGATTTTGCCGTCAACCCCAACAACCCCTCGGAATATTACGCCGGCGTAGCCAGCGGCCATATCTGGAAAACCGTCAACGCCGGGATTTCCTGGGAACCGGTTTTCGATAACTACGGCGCCTATGCCATCGGCTGCCTGGCCATGGACCCCACCAACCCCAAAATCGTCTGGGCCGGGACCGGCGAGAATAATTTCCAACGCGCCCTGGGATATGGAGACGGCGTCTACAAAACCATGGACGGCGGCAAAACCTGGACCAATATGGGACTCAAAAACTCACGCCAGATCGGTATGATACTCATCGATCCCAAAAATCCCGATACCGTGTATGCGGCGGCTGAAGGTTCGGCCTGGGGACCGGGCGGCGACCGCGGCCTATTCAAAACGACTGACGGCGGCAAAACCTGGAATAAAATCCTATCCATCAGTGAAAACACCGGCGTCAATTCCATGGTCATGGACCCCAGGGACCCCAATGTGATTATTGCCTCAGCGGAGCAGCGGCGCCGGCATGTACATACGAAAATCGGCGGTGGACCGGAAAGCGCCCTCTATAAAACCACTGACGCCGGTAAAACCTGGCGGAAACTAACCTCCGGCCTCCCCACAGTCGATATGGGCGGCATTGGCCTGGCCATTTCCCCGGTCAACCCGGATGTGGTTTATGTTATTATAGATGCCGCCGATAACCAGGGAGGCTTCTTCCGTTCTGTGGACAGGGGCGAATCCTGGACTAAAATGAGTTCCCATACCGAGGCCGGACAATATTATAATGAAATCATCTGCGATCCCAAAGACGTTGATAAAGTCTACTCCGTGGAAACCTATACCTATGTGACCGAAAGCGCCGGTAAGTACTGGCGCAAATTGGGTTTAAAATCCAGGCATGTGGACGACCACGCCCTGTGGATTGACCCAGCCAATACCGACCACCTCATCATCGGCGGCGACGGCGGTATATATGAGAGCTTCGACAGCGGGAAAGAGTGGCGGTTCATTCCCAACCTGCCGGTTACGCAATTTTACCGTGTGGCAGTAGACAACTCGCTGCCCTTTTATTACGTTTACGGCGGCACCCAGGATAACAACAGCATGGGCGGCCCATCGCAAAATACCTGCGCCAAAGGCGTCGGCAGCGATGAATGGTTTGTTACCAACAGCGGCGATGGCTTCTGGTCTCAAATCGACCCCAAAAACCCGGACATCGTCTATGCGGAAGCCCAGTACGGGAATATGGTACGTTACGATAAGAAAAGCCAGGAAAGGATATCCATTACCCCACAGCCCCGCAAAGGCGAAGACACCTACCGTTGGAATTGGGATACTCCGCTTTTGCTCAGTCCCCATTCCCATACCCGGCTTTACTGCGCCGCCAACAAAGTATTCAGGAGCGATGACCGCGGCGATTCCTGGCAGGTCATCAGCGACGACCTGACCGCTAAAATCAGCCGCGATACCTGGCCGGTCATGGGCAAATACTGGAGCGCCAACGCCGTAGCTAAAGATGTTTCCACCTCATTGTACGGAAATATTGTCGCCCTGGATGAATCACCGCTAAAAGAAAACCTGCTCTACATCGGAACCGATGACGGGTTAATCCAAATCACTGAAAATGCAGGAAGCCAATGGCGTAAAGTAGACTCATTCCCCGGCGTACCCCAATATACCTATGTCAGCGATATCCTGTCCTCCAGGTACGACGAAAACATCGTTTACGCCTCTTTTAACAACCTTAAACGCGATGATTTTACACCCTATCTTTTAAAAAGCTCGGATAAAGGCAAGACCTGGGTTTCGATCGCTGCGAATCTCCCCAAAAACGGCCCGGTTCAAACCATTGCCCAGGACCATGTGAATCCCGATCTTTTATTTGTGGGTACTGAATTCGGGTTCTTTTTCACATACAATGGCGGCGGCGAATGGATTCAATTAAAAGCCGGGCTTCCCACCATTTCCGTCAAAGACATCGCCATCCAGCGAAGAGAGAATGACCTGGTGCTGGCGACTTTTGGCCGCGGATTTTATATACTCGACGACTACCGCGCCCTGCGGGAATTCAAACCCGAAACATTGAAAAAAGAGATGTTCCTGTTCCCCGTAAAGGATGCATTGCTGTATATCCAGGCCCCGGACAAATTCACACAGGGTGGCAATCTTTACCGGGCGCCCAATCCGCCTTTCGGCGCAACCTTTACCTATTATCTAAGGGATGCCTATCTAACCCAGAAGGAAACCCGCCAGAAAAAGGAAAAAGAACTTTTCGACAAGAGTCTGCCCATTCCCAACCCTTCCTGGGATGACCTGAGGAAAGAGAGCCTGGAAGTTCCACCTTACTTGTTGTTTACCATTAGCGACGAAGCCGGAAATATCATCCGGGAACTGCGCAAAAAGCCCAGCAAAGGAATCAACCGGCTTACCTGGGACCTGAAATACCCGTCCACCCGGCCCATCGAAATGAAAGAGGATAAATTCAACCCCTTTGCCAAAGACCAGTCCGGTTTCCTGGTAATGCCCGGCAAGTATAAAGTGTCCATTGCCAAAGTAATTAATGGTGTGGTAACCCAATTGGTGGGAACCACCGAGTTTACGGTTAAGGTCTTTGAAAATACCACGCTGCCGGCCCCAGACCGGGAAGCATTGGTAAAATTCCAGGCAAAGGTGGCGGAATTGACCCGCGTTGTCCAGGGTACAGTCAAGCTGACCGAAGAGTTGCTTAAAAAGACCACCTACATCGAACAATCGTTGGTCAATACGCCCGGCGGTTTCAAACGTTTCATGGATAAAGCCGTGGACGTTCAGTCCCGGTTAAATGAAATCGATTTTGTCCTTAAAGGCCATAAGGCCAAAGCCAGTTGGGAAGAGATTCCTCCCGGGCATTATTCCATTGAGCGGCGGCTCCAGGCGATTATCTATGCGCAAATCCGGTCTACCTCCAAACCCTCTAAAAACCACCTGGATTCCAGTACTATAGTGCGGGAGGAAATAACTCCGCTGCTGGAAAAATTGCGGAAAATTGCCGAGGAAGATTTGAGAAACCTGGAAAAAGAAATGGAACAAGCCGGGGCCCCCTGGACGCCGGGAAGAATCCCGGAATTAAGATAATATTATTTTTGCCTCTGGCAGCCAGGCCCCTTTTTGAAAAATGGGGCCTGGACCACCAAAAACTTTTGAGGGTGTCCGTGTCTATCCGTGTTGTTGTATTGTCCGTGGCCTTTTTTACTTTAACTCGGATTGGTATTGGTATTTTCGTCATCTTTGGAAGAAGAGGCTGGTTTATAGCCTTCGGAGTATTCGATAAAGCCGAGAATTTCAAGGCGCTGTGGAGTATCTTTCAGGGCGCTGCGGCTGGCTGTTTCAAATTCCGCCATCCAGTCGTTCAGTTCGGTGAAAACCTTATTCCGTTCCACGGTAAGGTCCTGGGCTTCGCCTTTGACCGATTCATGGAATTCGTCTTCATTTTCCAGGGCGGCCAGTTTATCCAGGCCGACTTGCAATACTTGCTGGGAGATACCGAGGTCCGAAACCTGGTTAAATAAATCCTGGTTATCTTTCAGGTTCTGGAAAAAAAGCGTCGCCTGGGTTATTAAACCCGAAAGGGAAAGTGCGCGTCTACCGTTCATGCCGAGAATGGTCAAAGCTTCTTTATTTCTTTTCAGCCGTTTCCTGACCAGTTTGGCATATTCCATGTAATAGACAAAGACAGCATCGATCAAGTCAATCAGGTCTTTGGTTGCAGCCAGTTGCAGGCCCCATTTTGTTTTCCGGGCAATGTACAGCGACTGGGCTTTTTTGTACAAAGCATGACCGGCAAGCAGTTTTGTCTCGTCATACCCGAATCTTTGTATTTTTTCTTTAATATCCAGGTAAGCGAGGGCATTGGTTATTGCTCTTCTTGCGTTTTTTAGAAGAGTTTCCATTCGTTTTCTTGTCCAACTACCCATTTTTGAACCTCCTTTTTTCGTTTACGTTAGATGATTTATTTAACTCAACCCGGGCAGGGGGATTGTCCGATGGTAAGGTATCAATGTCCAATGGTAATCTGTCAATGTCCGGCGGTAAGGTATCAATGTCCGATGGTAAGGTATCAATGTCCGTCGGTAATCTGTCAATGTCCGACGGTAAGGTATCAATGTCCGTTGGTAATCTGTCAATATCCGACGGGAAGGAATCAATATCCGTTGGTAATCTGTCAATATCCGATGGGAAGGAATCAATATCCGTTGGTAATCTGTCAATATCCGACGGGAAGGAATCAATATCCGTCGGTAATCTGTCAATATCCGATGGGAAGGAATCAATATCCGTTGGAAATCTGTCAATATCCGTCGGGAAGGAATGAATATCCGTCGGTAATTTGTCAATATCCGATGGGAAGGAATCAATATCCGTTGGAAATCTGTCAATATCCAATGGGAAACCTTGGGATTCCGCTGCCGCGGGAAGATTTTTTAAGGGTGAGTCTATTTTTAGGGAAGGGATGATATCGATGTATTCGAGAAAAAGACATTTATCTTTCGGAAATTGGAAATTATCTGGCCGTGAAAATCGATTGGCCAGACACAAAGTCGCTTTGTCGAAACAATATATCGCTATCATGATGTAAGGATAGCATAACTTCGAGAAAATGTCTACTGGAAAATTTTTTTTTATTTTTTGAAAGAGAGGAGGGGATTTATCCGGAAAGGCGCCCACGAATTACGCGAATGCGCACGAAAGAAGATAAACCTTTTTAGCCCGAGTTTTACAGTGCCAAGGTGGACGAAACCGGGTCGTCCCCATTCCTCCATAAAAATTTGTAAGACATGGACAAAATTTATCATCTCAATTAACCAGTTTTTTTTACTTAGCGGTCCTTCGCGTTCTTCGCGGCTAAAGATTATTTGCTTTTGATCTTATTTTAAGGTAAAATGAGCTTCTAAAACGGATGGAAGCGTATGAGTGGAAAATCGGTTTTCTTACATCTTTCAGACCTGCATTTCGGCGACGAGAACGAAACCGCCGCGGCAAGACGAAAAAATACACTGGCCAAATTGCTAGATGTTCTAAAAGACCTTCCCGCTGAATGGAAACCGCAATCCATTGTAATCTCAGGCGATATCGGGTGGTCAGGCTTAAAAGAGGATTACGATGTGGCCGAAACATGGCTCAGGGAACTTTTAAAGGTACTCGGTCTCTCTGCAGAAGATATTATCCCAGCCCCGGGGAATCATGATATTAACCTGAAAATCGCGAAGACGACTGCCGCGCCTTCCGAATTTAATACTGCCGATGAATTATTAGAGTTGGATTGCCTGGAAAAGGTATCGGAGCCTTTTAAGGGATTCGAGGATTTTTGTACGAGAATGAAAATTCCTTCTCTCACACTGGGGAGTAAGACTTCTTTCCTGGCCGGATCGAGGGAACACAAGGGAATGATATGGCTGGTATTGAATTCTTCCTGGTTTTGCCGGGAGGGGCGGAAGGAGAAATTGCATATCGGTTTGCCGCACCTCGGTGTGATAACAGCGGCATCTGGATGGAGCAAGCGGGATATCCCGACCATCGGAGTTTTGCATCATCCACCGCCGAGTTTGCAGGATGAGGAGTTGAACAGTTACGGGAACCGGCGGAATACCTACGATTTCCTGGCCGGGGAATGCGCTGTGATTCTTTCCGGTCATGTTCATGGGGAATTGAAAGAGCCGGACACAATGTATCAGAAATCGTATCTTTTTACGGGCGGTTCTTCTTATTCAAGTGAAAAGGATCGTAATAATTTCTCGATTTTTAGAATGGAATTATCTGATGGTCTGGTTGAACGTCGGGCGTACGAATGGTCTCCTGGTGACGGTAGATGGGAGCACAGAAAAGCCTATTCAAAATCATACCCTTTGGCGGGAGGTGAAAAGAAAACGGGGCGGGTTGTTGAAGAGAAGAGGGATTTTAGGCGGATGTTATTTGAAGGTTCGCGGCGACATTACGAGGACTTGCGGGGTGAAAACGGCCCGTTTCGGCACCTGGACATTTCCGATATCATTTTGCAGGAGCCGCACAAAACCTGGCTGGATTTTACTATCAAAAGTTTTTCGGGGGTCAAGGGGCAGGGGTCGCGTTTTTCAAAAGAGCCCCTGGCCGCCGGAGGCACTATACTCGACATCATCCCCCAATTATGGCAAAACGAATGCAGGCATGCGGTGGTGAAAGGGGACGGCGGCATGGGAAAGACCGTATCGTTGGTCCGGTTATGGGATGAATTTACCAAAGATTACCAGGCTGGCGGTCCTGTGCCGGTGTTTATCCAGTTAAATGAGATCAATCCCTTGCCCAAAAAGAAGTGGATGAATTTTATTTTATCCACCATCCGGGAGAATTATTTGAATAGTGGGGTGAGTGAAGAAGAGGTCATGAATTTTTTGAAGGAAGGAGGAGAAATTCCTTCCGTGTTGTTGTTATTGGATGGGTTTAACGAAGTCACTGTGGATAATAGTAAATTGTTGATCCAGGTAAGAAAATTAATGGAGCAGGCGCGGGGAGTGCAGGTGGTTATTTCCAGCCGGTATGATATGCGAGAAGTTTACGGATGGAGACACATCCATTTATTGGAGTTGGCGGGGCTGGAAGAGGCGCAAGTGCGGGAATACCTGGAGGAGAAAAAGGTTAAAATGCCGTGTGGACGATTGACGAGGTTGCTGCGAAATCCCATGATGTTGACGTTATATGCGTCTACGTGCGAGGTGCAGGAGAAGGCAAAATCCCAGGGGGATTTCAAACGGCATGTTGCCGCCCCCGATAAGCAGATAGAAACCGCCGGGGAGTTGTTGTGGAATTTCATGGAGGCGCAGGCGGCCGTGTTGTTGGAACGATTGAATTATAACCAAAAAAAGTGGTGGTACTATAAGTTCCTGTTGAAATTTATGCTTCCGGCCATGGGTTATGAAATGGAAAAAGCGGGACTGTTTGCATTTGACAGGGATGCATTATACGGGGCGCTGGATAGGTATTGCCTCCGTTTTTCGTGGCCCGATTTTTTTGGGACTTTCGCGTATTATGCGAAATATGAAGAGTCGCTGCCGACTGGTGCGTGTGCTGATGATAAAGCGCGCAGGAAAAGAGTAACTGAGATCGAGGACATCCTGTGTAATGTATTGTTTATGGTAGTGAAAGAGGGGGAGACGTACCGGTTTTTGCACCAGGATTTCCGGGATTATTTTGCCGCACTGCATATTCTCCATGAAGCAGAGATGGGGGTGAAGCACAAGAAGGTGGCGGAAGAATTGAAACAGAGGGCTTTGCCCGTGTATATTCGCCGCTTTATGGGGGAGATCGAGGGG
>JAUPLE010000700.1 GCA_030837085.1 Acidobacteriota bacterium
CTGGACCACGGAATGGCTCATGAAAATGGGTATGGTTCCCATCGGCGTGGATATTTGCCGGACTTACATCGATATTGGCGTCCAACGCATGGGGAAAACGTTGCCCTACCTGGTAATCGGCGATATTGAAAGCTTGCCCATCAAAAATTCCCGCCTGGATGCCGTACTCTGCTACGACGCCTTTCACCATATCCCGGACCGTAAAAAAGCCATGGGCAACTTCCACCGGGCTTTGAAAGACCAGGGCAGAATCGTTCTGGCGGAACCGGGCGGCATGCATGAGTTCGCCAAGGTCTCCACCGATGTTATGGATAAATACGGCATCCTGGAAAAAGGCATGGAACTGGAGGATATCAATGCTTACTGCGAAGGATTGAAAATTCTCCCCCCGGAACAACATTTCATCTTGAAAATCCAGGGGCATGAAGTGGGACAAACGTTATCCCGGGAATTTGTCTATGCTCATCCTTATGTGGACTGCAATATCTTCGTGGTTAAAAAACAATCGGACACCCAGGGTTTGCTTCTACATGCCCCTTCATTTACGAAGAAAGTGAAAACGAAAATAAAACGGCTGCTGAAACGGATTTTCTTTAAGTTAGTCGGGTGAGCGTTGAACCGGATGACTGCGCGAACCATGAAAAAGGCTTTAAGAATTTTGTTGCCGGGACTATTTATTTTTTTCCAGGTCTACCTGGTCTTTATAAAGGATTACCAGGTATTGGATTATTCGCGATATATTAATGAGTTTCCCCAGCCGCTGTTTGGCGAAGATCAACAGGCGCTAAAACTTGGCCAGACTTTCCGTACTTCCGGTCCTTTGGCCCGCATCGATGTCATGTTGGGCACCTATGGGGGGAATCCCAATGGAGGCTCCCTGCAATTGGGTATTTATAATGACAAGCAGCGTCTTTTCTTGAAAAATCATCCTTCCGAAGGGGTAAAAGACAATCAATTCCACACATTTATTATTCCCTCGGGTAAGGTCCCGGCAGGTACTTATTCCCTGGAGTTAAAGTTTTTCCCTGGAGACAAGCAGGATCGGTTGGCGGTTTGGACCTGCCAAAAAGATATTTATCCATATGGAGATTTCTATATAAACGGTAAAAAGCAGCCAGGGGATATGACGTTTCGGGTGTATTACCGTTCGACGTTATGGAATGCCGGGAATATTTGGCTGGAAAAGATTCCTTCTCTTTGGTTCAGCCGGGAGTGGTTGATAGTCGGTTTCGTGTTGGTGTTGCTGGCGTTAAATGGTATGTTTTATTATTGTTGTAAAAATGCCTTCGGCGACCAGAAACCCTTTTGAAAAAGGGTTTCTGGACTTCCTAAAACTTTTGATAATTAGAAGTTTTCGGGGGTGTCGGGACCCTTTTTCAAAAGGGTCCTGACCCGCCGGAGGCAGAAACCGACTTAAGTGCCACCGTTACATCCAGCGGACTCTCAACACCTTCCGCATCTTTTACCAGGAAAGTTCCCGACAATCGGTCAAAAGTATCCGGTTTCACTTTAACCGTTTCTTCGACTTTCTTTTTAAGCGCCGGTTTCAGTAAATACTTATAAGCCAGTACAGCCATAGGGATAATCGGGACAACCGCCTGCGGGTGCTGCTCGCCCATGAATTGCAGCGGGTTATCCGGCCTGCGGCCCATGATATCCATTTGCCGTTCTTTCCGTGATAGATCCTGGGGCAATATACTTCGGAACTGGATAGATTTCTTGTGAAAAGCCACCAGCCGGTTCTGCACAAATAAAGCCAGGCCGAAACCAGCCCTTCGTACTTCTTCGCGGACCTGGCCCGAATTAGACTGAACATCGCACCGGATATCAAGGAGGAATGGCAAGCTTTGCGTTACTTCCCCGGCTTCCCCGGCCCGCAAATCAAGAGTATATTTATGAACGCCGGACTCCTTGAACAAACCGGCGGCAGGAATTTCAACAAAATTAAAACCTTCCTGGAGCATGCCCGCTCCCACGGGGTGGTCTTCGGACATTAAGCGGTAATAGACATTCTTTGGAACTTCGATTCCTAAAACCAGGTTTTGGGGAACCTTAGAGCCGGTAAATAAAGTACCTTTCACCAGCCCCAGGGAGGAGATGAGGGAATTGATCGGCAATTTGAATGGCGGTGGTTCTTTTTCCAGGGACCGCCGGGGCTTTGATATCGGGAAATGGTAATTAAACAGGAAATAAGCATCCAGGGTATCATTAGAGTAAGCGTTCGGCAGGGACGGGAAAGGAGAACTGATAACCAGGGCGTTTAAAGCCGCCTGGTCCAGGAGTTGAAAGTCAGAGGAGCGTTGGATTTTTTGCGTAATCACCTGGCCGCTTTTTTTAATCGAGACGGAGATACCCACTTCGCCGTCCGACTCCATACCGGGCATAAGTTCAGCAGGGATAAACCAGTTTTCGAATATCCGGGCCGCTGTTTTTTGGGCCCAAAAGCTAATATCGAATCCCCGGCTGTTGAAATAGGCTTTGGTATCGATATCCGTCACGATTCCACTATCAGAACTATCGGCGCCGTCGGTCTTATTGGCCGGGGCTTGCGCGATAGTCGGAACCTCCGGGCGCACTTTCTCTTGTTCCATTCGGCGGAAAATTTCTTCCAGGGTTTCCGGTTTCAAGTAGCGGGAAGGATTGAAAGGAGCAGAGAGAGGTTGATTTTGAATACCCGTGATTTCTCCCGGCGTCGGGACTTGACCCGGTGTTTCAGCGCCCGTTGTCGGGGGAAGGATTCCCACAGGTAGACCGGTTCCCGGCGGCGTTGTTGTCGCTGCGCCGGATGGTCTACTTTTAGCAGCGTCTTTTAGAGCGCCCAGGGCTTGCGGGCCAGTCGCGGAGGTAGAAGGAAGATAGGTCTTTTCTTCGATGAGTGGCCGGATTTCGATGACCGTATCCTGGGATTTAATTTCCCGGATTTCGAATCGCGCTGTATAAAAGTAATAGACGAAAAGAATATGGAAGAGAATGGATAAGTGGGTAAAGAAGGCTTTTGTCCCAATTTCGGACTTTTTCAAGTTGAATATTTCGGTAAATATTTTCATGATACCATATTATAAACTATTGCCGATAAAAGGTAAACCTCGA